>JACEFY010000007.1 GCA_016807485.1 Stenotrophomonas maltophilia
CCCGAACAGCACCGACGCCTCCACGCTGCGGGCGGCGTCGACGGCGGCGCGACGGGCGGCGGCGAGGAGGATCTCGGCGTCGTACCCGAGCGTCTCGGTGAGCGCGACCCCCACGCCGACCTGCGGCAGAAGCCCACGGTCGAGGGTGCTGAGCTCATCGACGCAGCCGCGGTACATCGCGGCCGCCTGCCGGCGCGCCTCGGCCGCCGTCGTTGCGAGTCCGCACACCGACAGCGCGCCGCCGGCGTCTTCTCCGACACTGGATGCCGCCGGAGCGAACCGGCGCACGGCGGCGCGCCACCGCGCGGTGATCCGGTCGACGGTCACGTGCCCGAAGGCCGCTTCCATCTCGTCGAGTCCGGTGATCTGCACCACGATGACGGCGACGAGCTCCTGGCGCCACCCGGCACGCTCGCAGATGTCGTCGACGGCACGTCGGTAGGGACGCACGAGCAGGATGCCGTCGGCGGCGACGCCGCTGTCGCTCAGCCATTCGTAGCGCTGCACGTCGGTCTTGGTCGATCGCAGCACGGTCGTCACGATCACCGCGACCATCGTGAGGACGACCGTCATCATGTTGGCCGTGATGGAGCCGAACCACGTTGCGAAGAACGGATGGGTGGGCCCGAGCGCCAAGAAGAACACGAGGCGCACGAGGTAGAAGACCGCCGCCACCGCGAGGATGCCGCCCAGCACCCACGCCGATCGCACGCGGCTCATGGGTCGCCGGGCGCATTCGACGCCTCCGGCGACGAAGACCACCACGAGCCAGGCACTCATGACCGGCCAGCCTCCCCAGCTGCCCTCGATCGGCACCAGGACGAGCGCCGCGACGAGCGTGGTGACGACGGCCACGGCGACGACGGATGCCGGCAGCACCCAACGCCGCCGGTCGCTGAAGCGCCGGCATCCGAGCCACATGAAACCCGGTACGCAGATGAACAGCGCGTTGCCGATCGCGATCGTCACGACGCCGCCGATGCCGGCCGCCCACGCCATGTAGGAGAACGTCGTGGCCATACCGCTGAGATAGGCGACGGCCCACAGGCGCCCCGCCCCGCGGTCGCGCCGGATGAGGGTCTCGGCGATGAAGATCGTTCCCGCCACCGTCGCCACGATGGCGCTCATCACGCTGACGGAGAAGAGGTCGAGGCTCACTGCGGCTCCTCGGATCCGGTCGCGCGGCGGAAGGCCGCCCGGTCGTGCGGCACGCGCACGGTGAAGACGGCACCGACCCCCGGTTCGGATTCGACGGTGACTGCTCCGCCGTGGGCGGCGACGATCTCGCGGCTGATGGCCAGCCCCAGCCCGTTGCCCGGGACGGCCGACTCGGCGCGGAAGAAGCGTTCGAACACGCGCTCGCGATCTTCCTCGCGCACCCCGACCCCCGTGTCGGCGATGCGGATCACGGCGGCATCGCCCTCCGTGCCGGTGGAAAGACTTACGAGTCCGCCGTCGCGGTTGAACTTGATCGCGTTGCCGATGAGATTGTCGACGACCTGGCGCATGCGCGCGGCGTCGACGAACGCACCGACCGGAACGACATCGGTCATGTCGATGCCGATCGCCCGCTCGTCGGCGATGACGGTCAGATCCGACACCGCGGCGCGCACGAGGTCGGCGAGGTCGATCTGCTGCGGGGTGATCGCGACGCCCGCCGACAGTCGCGACTCGGTCGACGCGGAGAGGATGTCGGCGACGATCGCCAGCAGGCGCTCGCTGTTGCGATAGGCGGCATCCACCTGGCGCCGTGCCGTCTGCGGGAGGTCGTCGCTGTCGAGGGCGAGGTCGAGGTACCCGAGGATCGATGTCAGCGGCGTGCGGAGCTCGTGCGACACCGAGGCGACGAGGGTGTCGCGGGCCCGCATCGCGAGACGCTCGGCGGTGACGTCGCGCGCGACGAGGACGCTGCCGGCCGGCCGGCCGTGGTGGTCGAGGAGGGAGCGCGCGGTGAAGCTCAGCACGATCTGCTTGGAGTCGGACACCGGGAACCACACGACGAGGTCGCTGAACTCCTCGCCGCGGAGGGCGCGGAAGAGGGGCCGCTCCGCGGGCGTGAGCGGTGTGGTCCCGTCTTCGGCGTACGACACGACGTCGTCGCCGACCCGCCCGAACCCGGGAATGCGCTGCCGGAACGCGCCCAGCGCGTCGTTGACGAACGTGATGGCACCGGTTGCGTCGATGCGGATCACTCCGAAGTCGACGGTGTCGAGCACTTCGGTGACGAGCTGCTCCTGCCGACCGGCCTGCACGAGCGCCGCCGACAGCCGCTCGGTCTGGCGGTCGAGGAGGGCGCGCTGGGCGGACGACCGCTTCGTCGCCGCGTAGCTGGCCCACCCGATCGCGACCATCAGCATGGGCAGGAGGACGTAGGCGTACGTGCGCTCGGTCGCGCCCGCACTCGCGACCACCGTCCAATAGATGGAGGTCACCAGGACGGACGACACGATGAATCCCCAGCGGCCGAGCGAGGACAACCACATGATCGGGAAGGCCCAGAGAAGCCCGAGGCCGGCCGAAGGGTCGGATGCCCGCAGCACCGTGACGGCGCCGATGTCGACGATCGGGATCACCGCCACCCACGCCGGCGCGATGCGGGTCCACGGCACGGCGAGACTCGCCGCGGCACCCGCGACGACGATCAGGGCGCCAAGGCCGAACAGCGCGGGGTTCCGCAGCGACTGCGTGGCGAACCCCACGATGAACAGCGCGCCGACGATCGCGCACAGAAGCAGCTGGTTGTTCGATGCGACGCGGTCGCGGAGGTCGAACCCGGCATCCACCCGACGCGCACCCGCGCGCCGACCACCGGGCGGTGGAGCCGTGTCGCTCGTCGCGGCGGTGTCGGTGGAGCGCATGCTCCGACGTTAGCGCGCGGAACGACGAAGGGCCGTCACCCTCGGATCATTCCGAGGGTGACGGCCCTTCGAGTAGCGCGTGTCGCGGCTCAGCGACCCGAGAGCTTCTCGCGGAGCGCCGCGAGTGCCTCGTCGTCGGCGAGCGTGCCGCCACCGGTCGTGTCGGACGCGAACGACGGCGATGCCGAGGTGGTCTCGGTCGGGGCGTTCGCCTCGGCCTCGAGGGCCTTGGCGACGGCAGCCTTGTGCGACTCCCAGCGACCCTGGGCGGCAGCGTAGTCCTGCTCCCACTTCTCGCGCTGAGCGTCGAAGCCCTCGAGCCAGGCACCCGACTCGGCGTCGAAGCCCTCGGGGTACTTGTACTCGCCGTTCTCGTCGTACTCGGTCGCCATGCCGTACAGCGCCGGGTCGAACTCGGTGCCGTTGGGGTCGACCGACTCGTTGGCCTGCTTGAGGCTCAGCGAGATGCGGCGACGCTCGAGGTCGATGTCGATGATCTTGACGAAGACCTCTTCGCCGACCGAGACGACCTGCTCGGCGAGCTCGACGTGCTTGCCCGAGAGCTCCGAGATGTGCACGAGGCCCTCGATGCCGTCTGCGACGCGCACGAACGCGCCGAAGGGGACGAGCTTGGTGACCTTGCCCGGTGCGACCTGGCCGATGGCGTGGGTGCGGGCGAAGACCTGCCACGGGTCCTCCTGCGTCGCCTTGAGCGAGAGCGACACGCGCTCACGGTCGAGGTCGACCTCGAGGATCTCGACGGTGACTTCCTGACCGACCTCGACGACCTCGGAGGCGTGCTCGATGTGCTTCCACGAGAGCTCGGAGACGTGCACGAGGCCGTCCACGCCGCCCAGGTC
Organism: Stenotrophomonas maltophilia; assembly: GCA_016807485.1. Classification (GTDB taxonomy): domain Bacteria; phylum Actinomycetota; class Actinomycetes; order Actinomycetales; family Microbacteriaceae; genus Microbacterium. The sequence continues at coordinate 3,719 of JACEFY010000007.1, forward strand.
GACGAACGCGCCGAAGTTGACGATCGACGAGACGACACCCTTGCGGACCTGACCCTTGTGCAGGTTGTTCAGGAACGTGGTGCGCGACTCGGACTGCGTCTGCTCGAGCAGCGCACGGCGGCTGAGCACGACGTTGTTGCGGTTCTTGTCGAGCTCGAGGATCTTGGCCTCGATCTCCTGGCCGAGGTACGGCGTGAGGTCGCGGACGCGACGCAGCTCGATGAGCGATGCGGGGAGGAAGCCGCGGAGGCCGATGTCGACGATGAGGCCACCCTTGACGACCTCGATGACCGAACCGGTGACGACGCCGTCGTTCTCCTTGATCTTCTCCACGTCGCCCCACGCGCGCTCGTACTGCGCGCGCTTCTTCGACAGGATGAGGCGGCCTTCCTTGTCCTCCTTCTGGAGAACGAGTGCTTCGACCTCGTCGCCGACCTTGACGACCTCGTTCGGGTCGACGTCGTGCTTGATGGAGAGCTCGCGCGAGGGGATGACGCCCTCGGTCTTGAATCCGACGTCGAGGAGGACCTCGTCGCGGTCGACCTTCACGACGGTTCCTTCGATGAGGTCTCCGTCGTTGAAGGACTTGATCGTCAGTTCGACCGCGGCCAGGAAGTCTTCAGCAGATCCGATGTCGTTGATGGCGACCTGCTTGGTGGCCGGGGCGGTCGTTGCGGTAGTCATGTAGTGGGTTGTCCTTGTTGGGTTGGGATATCGGGCCTCGTGCTGTCGCCGGCATCCATCCGTCCGAAGACGTACGGGAGCCTCAAGCAGAGACGGTGGGAAGGGAGTGCACGTCACGAGCGCACGGCGATACCGCCACGCGAATGACACTCAAGGTTATCAGACCGCCCGGGTCGTCTGCTGGAGGGTTACGCGATCTCGCCGTCGAGATATACCCAGCGGCCGGCGACCTGCCGGAAGCGGCTCGTCTCGTGCAGTTCCCCCGTCGTCTCGGTGGCCGCATCGCGCCACCGCGCCCGGAACTCGACCGTCCCGCGGGCGCCGCTCTCGGAGGCGCCCACGATCGTGAGCCCGAGCCACTCGGTGTCGGCGTCGAGGTCGAGGGGATCCGGGCGCGTCGCCGGATGCCACGACCTCGCGAGATGCGTCCGATCCCCGAGCGCGAACGCGGTGTACCGCGACCGCATGAGGGCCTCGGGCGCGCCGGCTGCCTCGCCGTCGAGGATCGGTCCGCAGCACTCCGCGAACGCGGAGCCGCTCCCGCACGGGCACGCGGCGCCGGCGGGCGGGCGTCGACCCCGGCCGGCCGCGGCGGCACCGAAGGACATGCGGCCTCCTGTGGATAAGCGGGTCCGCGCGTCGGGACCTCTGGCTAGCGTAGGCACATGGCGGATTGGATGCGGCACCTCGCGGGCGCGGTGCTCGGTGCGGGCGTCGTTGCGCTCCTCGCCGCGGGTTGCACGCCGGAACCGGCACCCTCACCCTCGCCGACCGGCTTCGCCTCGGAAGAAGAGGCATTCGCCGCCGCCGAGGCGACCTACCGCGCGTACGTGGATGCACTGAATCAGGTGGACTTGAGCGACCCCGCGACGTTTGAAGCCCCCCTCGCGTGGACCACCGGGGATCTGAACGCTGCGGACAAGAAGAGCTTCAGTCAATCGCACGCGGAAAATGAGCGCCTCGTCGGAGCTTTCAAAGTGAGCCTCGTGGAGCCTGCTCGGTGGGATCGCCAAACGGGTACAGCGAGTCTCTTCACATGCCTGGATGTCTCGAACACTGATGTTCTCAATTCGGATGGAGCATCCATAGTTCCCGCCGATCGTTCCCCCGTGATCGCGCTCGACGTGGATCTAGTGCGAAGCACCACTACCCAGACTGGGCTCGCGGTCGCCGAGACGACGGCACGCGAGGGTGACCCACAGTGTTGAGGGCGGTGCTCGCGGCAGCGCTCATCCTTGGAGCGCCGGCTTTCCCAACGTTCGCGGCGTCCACTTGCTCTGCGTTGGAGCAAGCAACAGGAGGGTGCACGATCTCGAATTCGGGGTCGTCGGTCGACATCGGCGCCACGCGGCCGGGCGGCGGAAGCTCGGACGGCGGGCGGGGCGGCGGCTCCGGGCCGGGCACCGGCCCGCGCACCCCGGGCGGTGAGGCCGTGCCGGCGGCACCGGTCGCATGCGAGGGCTTGGACTGCCGGCCGAACTACTCGGTCGGCATCCTTCGCCCGACACTCGCCGACGTCGCGTCGTTCGCGCCGGCGGCGTCGCTCCTCGCCGACGAACCCGACGGCGTCGGCATCGTCGGGATGCCGATGAACTTCGTCGTCTCGGCCGCTCCACACACCGCCACCGGAACGCTGTTCGATCTGCCGGTGACCGTGCGGTTCGCGCCCGTCTCGTTCGTGTTCGTCCACGGCGACGGCACGTCCCGCACATCGGCGACCGGCGGGCGCACGTGGGCGGCGCTCGGGCAGGCGCAGTTCAGCGCCACGGCCACCAGTCACGCCTATTCAGCGCGCGGCACGTACGGTGCGTCGGCGATCGTGCAATACGCCGCGACGGTCGATTTCGGCAACGGCGACGTCGCGGTTCCCGGTCTCCTCGACGTGGCGACGCCGTCATCGGCCATCGAGGTGGTCGAGGTGCGCACCGCGCTCGTCGACCGCACGTGTCTCGAGAACCCGAGCGGCCCGGGGTGCTGACCGCTGCCCGTGGCAGGATGTGCACGTGGCCGACCGATTGATGCTGCTCGACACCGCGAGCCTCTACTTCCGTGCGTTCTACGGAGTGCCCGACACCGTGCGCTCCCCCGACGGCCGCCCGGTGAACGCGGCGCGCGGGCTGCTCGACATGATCGCCAAGCTCGTCACCACCTATGAGCCGACCCACGTCATCGCCTGCTGGGACGACGACTGGCGCCCGCAGTGGCGGGTCGACCTCATCCCCTCGTACAAGACGCATCGGGTGGCGGCCGAGGTCGAGACCGGGCCCGACGTCGAGGTCGTCCCCGATCCGCTCGAGGCCCAGATCCCCCTCATCCGGGACGAGCTCGCGGTGCTCGGCATCCCAATCGTCGGGGTGGCCGAGCACGAGGCCGACGACGTCATCGGCTCGCTGGCGACGCGGGCGCAGATGCCGGTCGATGTGGTTACCGGCGACCGCGACCTGTTCCAACTCGTCGACGATGCGCGGGACGTCCGGGTCATCTATACCGGCCGCGGCATGAGCCATCTCGAGGTGCTCGACGACGCGGCCGTCGTCGCGAAGTACCGCGTGCTGCCGACGCAGTACGCCGACTTCGCGGCGCTCCGGGGGGACGCGTCCGACGGGCTCCCGGGCGTGGCCGGCATCGGCGAGAAGACCGCCGCCACGCTCCTGGCGACCCACGGCGATCTGGCCGGCATCCGCTCCGCCGCCGAGCGCGGCGAGGGGATGACGGCCGGCATCCGCGCGAAGCTCCAGTCCGCCGCCGACTACCTCGCCGTGGCCCCGACCGTGGTCGAGGTCGTGCGCACTCTCGCGCTCCCCGACGTCGCCGCCCGCCTCCGCACGCCCGGCGCCGACGCGGCTCAGCGACTCGCCGCCAGCTGGAACCTCGGCTCATCGCTCGACCGCGCCGTCGCAGCGATCACCGCCCGCGCCTGACCCCATCTCCGCATCCGGGTCGGGGCAGCGCTCAGCGCGGGCGTTGCGTCCACTCGCGCAGGCGCGCCAGCGGCCACGTGGTGACGATCCGCTCCGGGGGGATGCCGGCGGATTCCGCGCGGGCGGCGCCCTCCGCGAGGAGCGCGAGCTGCCCCGGGGCGTGCGCGTCGGAGTCGATGGCGAACAGGCAGCCGGCCGCCAGGGCGACGGCGATGAGCTCGTCGGGCGGGTCTTCCCGTTCGGGCCGCGAGTTGAGCTCCACGGCGACTCCGCATGCCGCGCATTCCGCGAAGACCGCGTCGGCGTCGAACTCGGACGGCGGCCGGAGTCCGCGCGCACCGGAGACCAGCCGCCCGGTGACGTGACCGAGGATGTCGGTCTGCGGGTCGCGCACAGCCCTCAGCAGCCGTCGGGTCATCGCCCGGCGTTCCATGCGGAGCTGGGAATGCGCGGACGCGACGACGATGTCGAGCTCGCCGAGGAGCGCGGGCTCCTGGTCCAGGTGGCCGTCCTCGAGGATGTCGACCTCGATTCCGCTGAGCAGAGTGAACCCGGGGGCGCTGAGCCCGGCGACGACGGTCAGCTGCTCGCGCAGCCGCTCGGCCGAGAGCCCGCGTGCCACGCGAAGCCGCGGCGAGTGATCGGTGAGCGCGAGGTATTCATGACCGAGGGCACGGGCGGCATCCACCATCAGCTCGATCGAGGTGAGCCCGTCCGACCAGTCCGAGTGCGCGTGCAGGTCGCCGCGGAGCAGCGAGCGGAGCATCGAGGCGGGCGGCCCGTGCAGGGCTCTGAGCTCGGCCAGATAGTCGGGCACGGCGCCCGCACGCGCTTGGACGATCACCCGAAGCGTCGATTCACCGATTCCGGGCCGCCGACGCAGCGCGGCCGTGTCGTCGAGCTCCGCCGGGGTGAGCCCCGCGATGGCCGCCGATGCCGTGCGGAAGGCCTTCGAGCGGTACCGCGATGCCCGCTCGCGCTCGAGGAGCGCGGCGATCTCGTCGAGCGCGGCGACGGGGTCCATGGGCGGTTGGCCGGATGTGGCAAACGCCGCTCGCACCGAAGCGCGAGCGGCGTTCTTCACATCATGAGGCGGTGACGGTCGATCGTCGGACGACGACCGGCACCGAGGCCAGTCGGTTCAGGGCCAACCCGAACAGGATCGACAGGACGCCGATGCCCATCGCGAAGGCGGCGACGCCGAACGAGACGACCGAGGTGAACAGCGATGCCCGGAGGAACGACGCGTTCATCATCGTGGCGCGCACCGGGTCGTCCTGGGCGAGCTCGGCGTAGGTCTTGCCGCCCGAGGCGTTCAGCGCGTGGTGCTGGATGATGTCCGCCTGCACGTAGGCGGTGAAGGGGCCGGCGACCGTCTGTCCCTGGAAGGCCATCGCGTCGTCGGGGATCGTGATGTTCTCGGCGCGCAGCTGCGAGGAGACGATGATCCACACCACCAGCCCGACGACGATCAGAGCGACACCGCCGAGGATGCCGAGGATGCCGGCGACCTTCACGATGCCGACCTTCTTCTGGGGCGGCTCGACGGTGTCGGCCGTCACAACCTGTTCTGACATGGCGGTTCCTCTCTGGGGTGCCGGGATGTTGGCTTCACCGTATCGCCGGGCGCCACGGCCTCACCAGATCTCTCGCCGGACAAAACCGCCCGTGGGTGCGCTCTCAGTCCGCCGCGGTCGCCGTGGCCTCGACCCACGCGGTGAGCGTCGCCGCCGCCGCTCCGGAGTCGATCACCTCGGCCGCACGCGCGACCGCCTCGCCCAGCCGCTCCAGGATCGGCCGCTGCGACTGCGTCGCGTCGCGGAACAGGTCGTATGACACGATCCCGGCGGCGGTGTTGAGGAGGACGATGTCGCGCACCGGGCCGGTCTCGCCCGCCAGCACGCGGTGCACGACGGCGGCGTTGTGGTCGGCGTCGCCGCCGAGCAGGTCGTCGATCCGCGCGAGCGGGATGCCGAGGTCGCGGGGGTCGAGATCGTGCTCGTGGATGTCGCCGCGACTGATCTCCCACAGGCGGCTGTGGCCCGTCGTGGTCAGCTCGTCGAGGCCATCGTCGCCGCGGAAGACGAGCGCCGTCGCGCCGCGCGTGCGGAACACGCCCGTGATGAGCGGCACGCGGTCGAGGGACGCGACGCCGACGGCGTTTGCCTCGGCACGCGCCGGGTTGCACAACGGCCCGAGGAAGTTGAAGACCGTCGGCACGCCCAGCTCCGACCGGGTGGGGCCGGCATGCCGGAAGCCGGGGTGGAATGCCGACGCAAACGCGAACGTGATGCCCACTTCGGCGAGCACGCCGGCGACGCGCTCGGGCGAGAGCGTCAGGTCGATCCCCAGCGCGCGGAGGACGTCCGACGATCCCGAAGCGGAGCTTGCGGCCTTATTGCCGTGCTTGACGACCGGGATGCCGGCGGCGGCCGCGACGATGGCCGACATCGTCGAGATGTTCACCGTGCCGAATCGGTCGCCACCCGTGCCGACGATGTCGAGAACCTCGGCGGGCACCGGGAGGGGCACGGCTGCCTCCAGGATCGCATCCCGGAAACCGACGATCTCGTCGACCGTCTCCCCCTTCGCACGCAGCGCCACGAGGAAACCGGCCAGCTGCGAGGGCGTCGCCTCGCCGGCCATGATGTGCCGCATCGCCCAGGTCGATTCGGCGACGCTGAGGTCGCGTCGGTCCAGAATCGTCGTCAGGATCTCGGGCCACGAGGAGAGCTCCGCCATGGTCGTCGATCCTATCGGGACTCTGACGGCGGACTCGCGGCCGACTCATAGGGCATCCTCATCCCTCCGAAAGTCGGATGCCGGATCGTTTTCGTCCGAAACCACCTTCAGTGATGCGAAAACTGCGCTCGGAATCAGCCATAATGGTGAGGTGACGACCACTTCAGCGACCTATCCCCAAGCCTTGCGCTCTGTCAAGCGGCCGGACCCGGTCGCCGTCGGCACGATCGTGTGGCTCGGCAGCGAAGTCATGTTCTTCGCCGGTCTCTTCGCTATCTACTTCACGCTCCGCAATGCCTCGCCCGAGCTGTGGGCGGAGCGCACCGTCGAGCTGAACGTCCCGTTCGCCGCGGTCAACACCGTCATCCTGATCCTGTCGTCCTTCACCGCTCAGGCCGGCGTCTTCGCCGCCGAGCGCTTCCAGCCGTATCGGAAGGGCTCCTTCTGGCAGTTCCGCCAGTGGGGCATGGTCGAGTGGTTCTTCCTGTCGTTCATCATGGGTGCCGTCTTCGTCTCGGGCCAGGTGTGGGAGTACGCCACCCTGATCGCGGAAGGCATGCCGATCAGCTCCGACTCGTATGCGTCGGCCTTCTACATCACGACGGGCTTCCACGCGCTGCACGTCACCGGCGGACTCATCGCGTTCCTCCTCGTCATCGGCCGCGCCTTCGCGGTCAAGAACTTCGGCCGGAAGGAGATGACGTCCTCCATCGTCGTCTCCTACTACTGGCACTTCGTCGATGTCGTCTGGATCGTCCTGTTCGTCGTCATCTACTTCATCAAGTGAGAGCGGAGCTGAACACTTCCATGGCATCGAAGAACCCGCGTCGTCAGACCGGCCGCCGCAGCAAGTGGGCTGCGGCCGCCCTGATCGGCATCGGCCTGCTCGTCACGGGTGGCATCTACGCCGGCGCATCCGCCGCGATGGCGGCGACCGAGCCCGCCTCGGCCGCATCCTCGCTCACCGTCGAAGACGGCAAGAAACTGTTCCAGGCCAACTGCGCCACGTGCCACGGACTCAACCTCGAAGGCACCGCCGACGGCCCGTCGCTCTACGGCGTGGGTGAGCTCGCGGTCGAGTTCCAGGTGTCGACCGGCCGGATGCCGCTCCAGGCCCAAGGCCCGCAGGCGCCCCAGAAGCCGAAGCAGTTCACGGAAGACCAGATCCTCGCGATGTCGTCGTGGGTGCAGTCCGTCGCCCCCGGCCCGACCTTCCCCGACGAGGAGATCCTCGACGGACAGGGCGATGTGGCCAACGGCGCCGAGCTCTTCCGCGTCAACTGCGCCATGTGCCACAACGTCGCCGCCGCGGGTGGCGCGCTGACCGAGGGCAAGTACGCCCCGGCGCTGACGGGCACGAGCGCCCTCCACATGTACGCGGCGATGACGACCGGCCCGCAGAACATGCCCGTCTTCAACAACATGACCCTGACGCCGGAAGAGAAGCGCGACATCATCTCGTCGCTCCTCTTCCTCCAGGAGAACGAGTCGGCCGGCGGATTCTCGCTCGGCTCGCTCGGCCCGGTCTCCGAAGGCCTGTTCATCTGGATCTTCGGCATCGGCGCACTGATCGGCCTCACCGTGTGGATCACGGCGAAGTCGAACTGACTGAACTTTCACTGACGAGAATCAAGGCGAGGAGCACCATGGCACACGAGGAAGACGCGCTCGAGCACGAGAGGGCTTCGTGGAAGCCCTCCCCCGGGCTCGTCGTCGCCGTTCCCGATCCCGTGCAGAACCCGGGGCTCCCCCCGCACCGGGAACGCGTGACCGACCAGGACCCGGCCGCCATGAAGCGTGCCGTCCGCACGGTCTACACGTTGTTCTATCTGTCGCTCGCGGGCAGCATCTGGGCGATCGCCGCCTACATGCTCTTCCCCATCGAGAGCGGCCGGATCATCGACATCCGCCACAACAACCTCTTCATCGGACTCGGCATCGCGCTCGCCCTGTTCGCCCTCGGCATCGGTGCGATCCACTGGTCCAAGGCGGTCATGAGCGACAAGGAGTACATCGAGCCCCGGCACGCCACCCGCGGCCGCGACACGACCCGCGAAGGCGCCGTCGAGGTGTTCCGCGCGGCGAACGACGACTCCGGCTTCGGACGTCGCACCGCCATCCGCGGCTCGCTGATCGCCGCCCTCGCCGCCTCGATCCTCCCGGGCATCACGCTCTTCCGCGGCCTCGCGCCGGAGAACAGCGCCGCCAACCCGATCGCGGGCAACCCGGTCGCCCTCCTCAGCCACACCATGTGGAAAGAGGGGATGCGCCTCGCGCACGACCCCAGCGGTGAGCCGATCCGCGCCGCCGACCTCACCCTCGGTTCCGCTGTGCACGTCATCCCCGCGCCCCTCGCCGAGCTCAGCCACCACGACGGCTACCTCGAGGAGAAGGCGAAGGCCATCGTTCTGCTCATGCGTCTGCTGCCCGAGCAGCTCTCGGCAGAAGACAACAAGCTCGAGTGGTCGTACGACGGCATCGTCGCCTACTCCAAGGTCTGCACGCACGTCGGCTGCCCCGTCGCGCTGTACGAGCAGCAGACCCACCACCTGCTCTGCCCGTGCCACCAGTCGCAGTTCGACGTGTCACGGTCGGCCGCGGTCATCTTCGGCCCGGCCGCCCGTCCGCTGCCGCAGCTGCCGATCACGGTGGACGACGAGGGCTACCTCGTCGCGCAGAGCGATTTCCATGAACCCGTCGGCCCGAGCTTCTGGGAGCGCCATTGAGCACCGCGACTGTCACTGAGACAGGCACTGAGAAGAACTCCTCCGAGAAGCCCCTCGGCGGCCGGTTCGTCGCGGGCGCGGCGAACTACATCGACGAACGCACGAGCATCTCCGGCCTGGTCAAGGAACTCGGCCGGAAGATCTTCCCCGACCACTGGTCGTTCATGCTCGGCGAGATCGCGCTGTGGAGCTTCGTCGCCGTGCTGCTGTCCGGCACGTTCCTGACGTTCTTCTTCCAGGCGTCCATGGTCGAAACCCACTACACCGGCGCGTTCCTGCCGCTGCGCGGTGTCGAGATGTCGGCGGCGCTGGACTCGTCGCTGCGGATCTCGTTCGACATCCGCGGTGGCCTGCTGGTGCGCCAGATCCACCACTGGGCCGCGCTCGTGTTCGTCGCCGGCATCGGCGTGCACATGCTGCGCGTCTTCTTCACCGGTGCGTTCCGCAAGCCCCGCGAGCTCAACTGGGTGATCGGTTTCATCCTCTTCATCCTCGCCATGGCAGAGGGCTTCACCGGCTACTCGCTTCCCGACGACCTGCTCTCGGGTAACGGCCTGCGCATCATCGACGGCATGGTCAAGGGCATCCCGCTGGTCGGCACGTGGATCTCGTTCCTGCTCTTCGGCGGCGAGTTCCCGGGCACCGCGATCGTCGGACGTCTCTACACGCTGCACATCCTTCTGCTGCCGGCGATCCTCGTCGCGCTCCTGGCCGTGCACCTCATGCTCATGATCGTGAACAAGCACACGCAGTTCGCCGGCCCCGGCCGCACGAACAGCAACGTCGTGGGCTACCCGATGATGCCGGTCTACATGTCGAAGATGGGCGGATTCTTCTTCATCACCTTCGGTGTGATCGTGCTGATCGCCTCGCTCTTCACGATCAACCCGATCTGGAACTACGGGCCGTACGACCCGTCTCCCGTGTCGGCGGGCACCCAGCCCGACTGGTACATCGGCTTCGCGGACGGCGCGCTGCGTCTCGTGCCGCCGCACCTCGAGTCGGTGTTCTGGGGCCACACCTGGTCGTGGAACATCCTGCTGCCCCTCGGCATCATCGGCATCTTCATCGTGCTGGTGCTGATCTACCCGTTCATCGAGGCGTGGGTCACCGGCGACAAGCGCGAGCACCACATCGCCCAGCGTCCGCGCAACGCCGCGACGCGCACGGCGATCGGTGCGGCGGGCGTGACGTTCTACGCGGTCCTGTGGGCTGCCGCCTCCTCCGACATCATCGCGACGCACTTCTGGCTCACGATGGAGGGCGTCATCCATACGCTCCAGGCGCTGCTGATCATCGGCCCGATCCTCGCCTACTTCGTCACCAAGCGGATCTGCCTCGCGCTGCAGAAGAAGGACCGCGAGATCGCGCTGCACGGTTACGAATCGGGTCGCATCGTCCGTCTCCCGGGCGGCGAGTACATCGAGGTCCACCAGCCGGTGGACGACTACGAGCTCGTCAAGCTCGTCGACTTCGAGACCAACCAGCCGCTCGTGGTGCGCCCCAACGATCAGGGACGCATCCCATGGCACGAGAACCTGCGTGCCTCGATCTCGCGGTGGTTCTTCGAAGACCGGCTCGCGCCCGTCACGCAGACCGAGATCGACGAGGCGCGCGCGCACCAGCACCATGCCCTCGAGCAGGCGGAACACGCCGAGCTCGAAGAAGGACACGGCGCGGAGCTCACCAAGGGTCACTGCCCCCGAGGTTCGGGCCGGAAAGCGGCGGGGCGTGACCGTCACGGTCCCCCTCGCCGCTTTCCGCATCCCGTAGCGTCGGGGACATGACAGACCCGCACGCATACTTCAGCGCGAAGCTCGCCCACGAGACCGACCCGTCCGACGTGTACGCCGCCCAGCAGGCCGGCGAGCACGTCGTCCTCGTCGACGTGCGCAGCTCGGATGCCTGGAACCAGGGGCACGCGGTGGGCGCGATCCACCTGCCCTACCGTGAGATCGCGTCGCGCGCGCCGCGCGAACTGGATCCGGCCGTGCCGGTCGTCGTGTACTGCTGGAGCCCGGGATGCAACGCGGGTGCGCGCGGGGCGGTTGAGTTCGCCGCGCTCGGGTTCGCCGTCAAGGAGATGATCGGCGGATACGAGTACTGGCTGCGCGAGGGTCTTCCCTGTGAAGGAGAAGACGGCGCACTCCCCCGGGTCTTCGACCCGCAGGTGATGTACGTGCGCCGGGACTGAGTCGGCGCCGCGTCGAGCTGCGCTCAGCCCGCGCGGTCGCCGAAGCGCTCGGTGAACCGCACCGCCGCCGCACCGCCGAAGTCCGGCGCCGCGTGGGTGTCCCGTTCGCCGGGCGTGACGTCGGCCACCACCGCTGTCACGTTGTCGCGCGAGCCGGCATCCAGGGCGGCGGCCACCAGGAGGTCTGCGGCCTCCTGCGGGTCGGACACCGAACGCAGGACGGCCGAGATCATCTCATCCGGCAGGTAGTCGCTCACGCCGTCGCTGCAGAGCAGCCAGCGGTCGTCGCGCTGGGCGTAGCGCTCGGTGACGCGCACGACGTCGGCCGCGTCACCGCGGAGGGATGCGGTGATGATGTTGCGGCGCGGATGCCGCATGGCGTCCTCCTCGCGCACCACGCCCTGGTCGACGAGGGTCTGCACGAACGAATCGTCGCGCGTCTGCCGGATGAGGTGGCCTCCCCGCAGGAGATAGGCACGCGAGTCGCCGGTGTGGGCCAGGAGAAGCGCGCCGTCGAGGGCGAACCAGATGCCGGTGAAGGTGGTCGCCATCCCCATGAGCGCGGGGTCGCGCCGGACGTGCGCCCCGAGATCCCAATTGGCCCCGGGGATGCGGCGGGCCAACCCCTCCGCGTCGTCGACGCGCGAGGTGCCCGCTACGAGCCGGTGCAGGAGGGCGGCCGACGCGAGATCGCCCGCGGGTCCTCCCCCGACGCCGTCGGCCACGCCGGCTCCCCACGGGGCGACGAAGGCGGCATCCTGGTTGACGTCGCGGTAGCCGCCGACATCGCTGGCGATGCCCGTGTCGAGGTGCAGTGTCATTACGGAGGGCGACCGGAGCGCGGAGCAGCGTGCTCCGCATCCTCACTCAGCGCGCGAAGTACCCGCGGTAGTACTCGTAGACCCAGCCGACGATCGCGACGACGAAGACCGCGAACCCGATCGGCAGCAGGAAGGTGCCGACGGCGAGTCCGAGGATCGCCAGCGCTGCCGAGAACGCCAGCACCAAGGGCCACCACGACCACGGGCTGAATTCGCCCATCTCGGGGTCGGCATCGTCGATGTCGGCGGTCAGGGTGTCTTCCGGCAGCTCGCCGCCCTGCGCGGAGTGCACGCGGTTGACGTAGAACGCGATCAGCATCGCCATGAACACCGTGAACAGGAGGGCGACGGAGCCGACCCACTCGATCGCGTGGAACCACGCACGGTCGGAGTGCTCGACGATGTTCCAGCCGGTGTACAGCGCGAAGCAGAAGAAGAAGAACCCCGCGAGGATCCACCAGAGGTTGGTGTTGGTCTTCACTTACTTGACCTCTCCATCAGCCAGGTCGACGACGGGTGCGTCGGGAGCATCCTTCGCGGGACCGACACCCACCGGCGTCGCCGCTTCGGGGTGGTTGAGGTCGAACGCGGGACGCTCGCTGCGGATGCGCGGGATCGACGTGAAGTTGTGTCGCGGCGGCGGGCAGCTCGTTGCCCATTCGAGCGATCCGCCGTAGCCCCACGGGTCGTTGACCGTCACGCGGGGGGCGGTGCGCGCGGTGATCCACACGTTCAGGAAGAACGGGATCATCGACGCACCGAGGATCATGGCGCCGATGGTCGACACCTGGTTCTGCCACGTCCAGCCGTCGGCGGCCGAGTAGTCGGCGTAGCGACGCACCATGCCGTCGACACCGAGCCAGTGCTGGATGAGGAAGGTCATGTGGAAGCCGATGAACAGCATCCAGAAGTGCACCATGCCGAGACGCTCGTTGAGCATCCGTCCGGTCCACTTGGGCCACCAGAAGTAGAAGCCGGCGAACATCGCGAACACCACCGTCCCGAAGACGACGTAGTGGAAGTGCGCGACCACGAAGTACGAGTCGGACAGCGCGAAGTCGAGCGGCGGAGAGGCGAGGATCACGCCCGTCAGGCCACCGAAGACGAACGACACGAGGAAGCCGAGCGAGAACACCATCGGCGTCTCGAAGGTCACCGAGCCGCGCCACATCGTGCCGATCCAGTTGAAGATCTTCACACCCGTCGGCACCGCGATGAGCATCGTCATGAGCGCGAAGAACGGCAGGAGGACGGCACCCGTGACGTACATGTGGTGGGCCCACACCGACACCGACAGTGCGGCGATGGCGATGGTCGCGTAGACGAGCGTCTTGTACCCGAAGATCGGCTTGCGGCTGAACACCGGGAGGATCTCGGAGATGATGCCGAAGAACGGCAGCGCGATGATGTACACCTCGGGGTGACCGAAGAACCAGAAAAGGTGCTGCCAGAGCAGGACGCCGCCGTTGGCGGGGTCGTAGATGTGGGCACCCAGCACGCGGTCGGCCGCAGCGGCCAGGATCGCGGCGGCGAGCACGGGGAACGCCATCAGGATCAGGATGCTGGTGACCAGCGTGTTCCACGAGAAGATCGGCAGGCGCCACATGGTCATGCCGGGGGCGCGCATCGTGATGATCGTCGTGATGAAGTTGACGGCACCGAGGATCGTGCCGAAACCGCTCATGCCGAGCCCCAGCATCCAGAGGTTGCCTCCGGCGCCGGGCGAGAAGCTCGCATTGGCGAGCGGCTGATAGGCGAACCATCCGAACGCGGCCGCGCCCTGGGGCGTGAGGAAGCCGGCGACCGCGATGAGCGATCCGAAGATGAACAGCCACAGGGCGAACGCGTTGAGCCGCGGGAAGGCGACGTCGGGCGCGCCGATCTGCAGCGGCAGGATCGCGTTGGCGAAGCCGGCGAACAGCGGCGTCGCGAACATCAGCAGCATGATCGTGCCGTGCATCGTGAACAGCTGGTTGTACTGATCCTTCGTCGGGAGGATCTGCATCCCGGGCTCGAACAGCTCGGCGCGGATGATGAGAGCCATCACGCCGCCGAGGAGGAAGAACAGCACCGAGGCGATGAGGTACATGTACCCGATCGTCTTGTGGTCAGTGGAGGTGATCCACTTGACGATGATGTTGCCCTTCTGCTCCACGCGGCTGGAGCTCAGCAGAGCCGCCTGGCGCGGGGGAAGGGTCGTCGAGCGGCCGCGTGTCTCTCCTTGGAGCGGAAGCGTGGTCGCCATCAGTTCTCTCCTTCGGAGGTTGCGCCGGTGCCGGGCAGGTTCTGCAGCCGGTCGTACGCGTCGTTGATGCCACCGGTCTGACCGGCGTCGCGCAGCGTCTCGAGGTAGGCGTCGTACTCGGCCTGCTCGACGACCTTCACCTTGAAGAGCATCATCGAGTGGTACTGGCCGCACAGCTCGGCGCACTTGCCGTCGTACTCGCCCACACGGGTCGGCGTGAAGGACCAGTAGTTGTCCTTGCCGATGTACATGTCCTTCTTGTACAGGAAGTCGATGATCCAGAACGAGTGGATCACGTCGCGGGACGTGAGCTTGATCTTCACCTGCTTGTCGACCGGAAGGTAGAGCGTCGGCAGGTCGCTGATGATGTTGCCCTGCGCGTCGGTCTGCGCCTGGACGCCCATCGACCAGACCGCGTCGTCCGCGGCCTCGCAGTCGGACTCGTTGTACTGGAAATCCCAGGCCCACTGCTTGCCGATCGCCGTGACGCAGACATCGGGATCGTCGTACTGGGTCTCGAGGATCGTCTGGTCACGCGCGGTGAACGCGAAGAATCCGACGACCAGGATGAGGGGCACGACCGTGTAGAAGATCTCGATCGGCATGTTGTAGCGCATCTGCACCGGGAGGCCGCTCTGGCCCTTGCGGCGGCGGTACGCGACGGCGGCGAAGCCCATGAGCGCCCACGTGATGATGCCGACCACCAGGAGCACGATCCAGGAGTTGACCCACAGCCCCGAGATCATCTCGGTGTGGTTGGTGGCGGGCTTGGCGTCCGCATCCTCGAATCCGGGAAGGAAGCCGTTCAGCTCAGTCGGGGTGCAGGCAGCGAGGGCGACTGCGGTGGCAATCCCCATCGGGACGACAGCCCAGCGGAGGCGACGTTTGACGCGCACGGTTCACCTTTCGGGGTCATGAAGGTCGACATGAGCCAGTCTAGGGCAAGCTCTCACGCGATTCAGGCCATCCGCCCAGGATGTCCGGACTATCGGAGGGGGTTTGCCGAGGGCTCAGTGGAAGCTGTCGCCGCAGGCGCAGCTGCCGGCCGCGTTCGGGTTGTCGATCGTGAAACCCTGCTCGGAGATCGTGTCCTTGAAGTCGATGGTCGCGCCCTCGAGGTAGGGCACCGACATGTCGTCGACGATGACCTCGACGCCGTCGAAATCGACCGCCTGGTCGCCGTCGAGGAAGCGCTCGTCGAAGTAGAGCTGGTAGATGAGACCCGAGCATCCGCCCGGCTGCACGGCGACACGCAGACGCAGGTCGTCGCGTCCCTCCTGGCCCAGCAGGCTCTTGACCTTGTCGGCGGCGGCGGCGGTCAGGCCGACACCGTGAGCGGTCGCGGCGGGGGTCGAGGCGATGTCGGTCATGAGGGCTCCCGGTGTGTCGGGCCGTCCGGTGCTCGCTCGAGCGCGACGGCGGGATAGGACCGATTCTACGTGGTCGACGGCGCGCCGGAGCCGATCGGCCGATTCAGATCGTGGTGGCGTCCAGGCTCTCCAGCAGCAGCGCCTCGGAGACCAGCGCATGGCGGAACGTGTCGAGGTGCAGCGACTCGTTCGGGCTGTGCGCGCGGGCGTGCGGGTCCTCCACCCCCGTCACGAGGATCTGGGCCGCGGGGAATTCGCGCACGAGGTCGGAGATGAACGGGATCGATCCGCCGACGCCGATGTCGACCGGCTCGACGCCGTAGCCGTCGGCGAGAGCCCCGCGCGCCTGCGCCACGGCCCACCCGCTCGTGTCCACGAGGAAGGAGTCGCCGCAGTCGACGTCGCGGAAGGTCAGCTCCGCGCCGAACGGAGCGTGCGCGCGCAGGTGCGCCTCGAGCGCCGCGTAGGCCTCCCGCGCGGGCTGGCCGGGTGCGACGCGCGAGCTGATGACCACCGAGACCTCGGGGGTCAGCGTGTTCGACGCGTTCTTGACGCTCGGGGCGTCGATTCCGGTGACCGTGACGGTCGGCTTGTTCCAGATACGGCTGAGGATGGTGCCGCGGCCGATCGGGGTCACGCCGTCCGGCAGCCCCGCTTCGCTGCGCAGTGTCTCCTCGGTGTAATCGGGCGTCTCCGCGTCGCGCTCGGCGAGGCCGGCGACCGCGACGGCCCCGTCGTCGTCCCAGAGGGTGGCGAGCAGACGGATGGTCGCGAGCATCGCGTCGGGCACCGCTCCCCCGAACATGCCCGAGTGCGATGCGTGCTCGAGGGTCTTGACGGTGAGGGTGAAGCGCGCGTTGCCCCGGAGCGACACCGTGAGCGCCGGCGTCGTGGCATCCCAATTACCGGAGTCGGCGACGACGATGACGTCGGCGCGCAGTGCCTCCGCGTTGTCGCTCAGGAACTGGGCGAACGACGCGGAACCCGCCTCCTCCTCCCCTTCGATGAACAGGTTGACGCCCAGGTCGAAGTCGGTGCCGAGCACCTCGACGAGCGCGCGGAGGGCGCCGACGTGGGCCATGACGCCCGCCTTGTCGTCGGCAGCGCCGCGGCCGTAGAGCCGCCCGTCGCGCACCGTCGGCTCGAACGGGGCCGATTCCCAGAGCGACTCGTCGCCGACCGGCTGCACATCGTGGTGCGCATAGAGAAGGATCGTGGGGCGGCCGTTGCGCGCGGCGCGCGAGGCGAGGACGGCCGGCATCCCCTCGACACCCGTCTCGGGGACGATCGCAGTCTTCACCTGCACCGAGTCGAAGATCCCGAGGCCTTCCAGAAGCCCCCGAACCGCGGCGGCACTGCGCTCGACCT
>JACEFY010000070.1 GCA_016807485.1 Stenotrophomonas maltophilia
TGGGCGGTGCGCCGGCTGACCGGCTTGCCGCCGACGTCGACCATGCGTACCCGTCCGTCGTCGCCGACGTGTGTCAGTTCGCTCATAGGGCCCATGTTTCCACGCTCTCGCCGGCCGAGAGGTCGACGACGTCTTCGGGAACGACGATCAGGAGGTCGGCGGCGGCCATGCCCGCGACCAGATGCGAACCGGGTCCCGACACCGGTTCGACGCTGCCAGAGGCGAGCCGGCGCCCACGGAGGAACTGGCGCTTGCCCGGCACCGAGGTGAGAGCGTGGGCCAGCGGTGACGAACGTCGCTCCGCGGCCGACAGGCCGGCGTGGCCGCGGAGGAGCGGCGCGACGAACACCTCGAACGAGACTTGGGAGCTCACCGGGTTGCCCGGCAGGCAGACCACTGGAACGCCGTCGAACAGCGCCGTGGCCTGCGGGCCGCCCGGCTGCATCGCAAGGGTGACGACGTCGGCGCCGCGGGGCTCGAGCGTCTGCCGGACGACCTCGTAGGCGCCCATCGAGATCCCCCCGGTCGTGACGATGAGGTCGGCCGTACGCGCCGCCGCGGCGAGCCCGGCATCCATCCGCGCCGGATCGTCGACGATGTGCGTACGCGAGACGACTTCCGCACCGGCCGCGCGCACGGCGGCGTCGAGGGCGGTGCCGCTCGAATCGAACACCTGCCCGGCGCGCGGTTCGGCGCCGGGTGCGATGAGCTCGCTCCCGGTGCTGATGAGCGCCACGCGCATGCGGCCGCGGACGTCGACCGTCGTCACGCCCGCCGCCGCCAGGGCGCCCAGGTGGCGAGACGCCAGGCGCACGCCGGCCGGCAGCAGGACGTCTCCGGCCCGGATGTCGCTACCGCGCTCGCGGACATAGTCGCCGGCGGATCGCGATGTGCGGACGATGACCCACTCGCCGCCGGTGCCCCTCTCCGTGGTCGTGTCTTCGACGGGGACGACCACGTCGGCCGAGGCCGGCACGGGGGCTCCGGTCATGATGCGCACGGCCTCACCGCTCGCTCCGGCGAGGTCGAGCTCCGACGACCCCGCGGCGACCTCGCCGACCACGCGGAGTCGTGCCGGCACGTGCTGGATGTCGGCGGCGCGCAGGGCGAAGCCGTCCATCTGGGAGTTGCGGAAGAGCGGCAGGTCGACCGGGGAGGCGACGTCGACCGCCGTGACCCTGCCGAGGGCGTCGTCGAGGCGGACCGTCTCGACCCGGCGCGACTCGAGTGCGGGCCGCAGCAGCTCGGCGACCCGCGCGGCGTGCGCGTCGACGCTCGGACGCGTCATCTCAATACCTCGCCACCGACGCGTCGACGGTACGCGACCAGGCATCGATGCCGCCGGCGAGGCTGCTCGCCTCGAAGCCGGCCGCGCGCAGGATGTCGCACGCGCGCTCCGACCGGACGCCGTGGTGACAGAAGGCGACCATCGGGGTGCGTCGATCGACGTCCGCCAGAGTCGTACCGACCGCATCCTCGAGTGTTCCGAGCGGAATCAGCACCGCCCCGGGCAGCCCCGCGATCTCGACCTCCCAGGGCTCGCGGACGTCGATGAGGGTGATGCCGTCGGCATCCATCGCCGCGAGGCTTCGGGCGTCGATCGTCGGGATGGCGTCGCGCGACGCCGCCTCATCGCCGAGGCCGATGATGGGCGCCGCCTGCGGGCTCCGCGCGTAGGAGATCTCCCGGAAGCCCATCGTGAGCGCGTCGAAGACGAGGACGCGGCCGACGAGCGGGGCGCCGCGTCCCGTCAGGATGCCGAGCGCCTCGGTGGCCATGAGCGAACCGATCACACCCACGACGGTCGGCAGCACCCCGCCGTCGGCGCACGAGAGCACCGTCCCCGGCGGCGCCGGAACGGGGAAGAGGTCGCGGTAGCTCGGGCCGTCGCCGGGCCAGCTGACACCCACCTGTCCCGCGTACTGCGAGACGGCACCCCAGACGAGCGGGATGCCGCGGAGCGCGGCGGCGTCGCACGCGAGATAGCGCGTGGGAAAGTTGTCGCTCCCATCGAGGACCAGGTCGTACTCGGCGAAGAGGTCGAGGGCGTTGGCCGCCGTCAGCCGCTCGGCGTACGTGTGCACCACCACGTCCGGGTTCAGCGCACGGACGGCGTCGGCCGCGGAAGCGACCTTTGCCCGGCCGACGTCGAGCATGCCGTGGATCACCTGGCGGTGCAGGTTGCTGAGCTCGACGGCGTCATCGTCGACGATCCCCAGGGCGCCCACACCGGCGGCGGCGAGAGCGTGGATCACGGGACTGCCGAGACCGCCCGCGCCGATGACGAGGACGCGCGCGCGCGACAGCCGTTCCTGCCCCTGGTCGCCGAATCCGGGGAGGGCGATCTGCCGGGCGTACCGATCGGATGCGGTCATCCCCTGAGTATCGCATCCGTGGACGCGGCTGGCCTCAGGACGCATCCGCGGATAATCTGGGGCCTGGACAACGCAGAAGCGGGGAAAGTCATGGCCTCACACCGATTTCGCGTCAGCGAGGCGGCAGCGCTCCTCGGCGTGAGCGATGACACCATCCGTCGGTGGGCCGACAGCGGGCGGTTTCCCGTGTCGCGCGCACCGGGAGGACGCCTCGTCATCGACGGGGCCGATCTGGCGCCGTTCGCGCAGGAGATCGCGGAGGAGTCGCGCCTCGGCGAGGCCTTTCCGCTGCCGCGCTCCTCCGCCCGCAACCGGTTCACCGGCATCGTCACCGGGGTCGTCAGAGACACCGTCATGGCGCAGGTGGAGGTGCAGGCCGGACGGTACCGCATCGTCTCGCTGATGAGTCGGGAGGCCGCGGACGAGCTGGGCCTGGAGATCGGGAGCGTCGTCGTGGCCGGAGTGAAGGCGACGAACGTCACGATCGACGTGCCGCAGACATCGGGTGACGAATGACGCGGCGTGCGGTCGTCGCCGCGGCGCTCGTGCTGTTCCTCACGGGCTGCGCGCCGGCCGCGGCACCGGCGTCCGCTCCGAGCCCCTCCGGTGACGCGCCGCTGTCCGGAACGCTGGCGGTCTTCGCGGCTGCCTCGTTGACGGAGACCTTCGGCGACCTCGCGGCGGAGTTCGAGGCGCAGCATCCGGGTGTCGAGGTCGTCCTGAACTTCGGCGGCAGCTCGACCCTCGCCGCGCAGATCGTCGAGGGAGCGCCGGCCGACGTCTTCGCCGCCGCGAATGCGTCGACGATGCAGACGGTCACCGGCGCCGGCCTGGTAGAGAGTCCCGCGACGTTCGCCACGAACACTCTCGAGATCGTCGTCCCGGCGGGCAACCCGGCCGGTGTTCGAGGGCTCGCCGACTTCGCCCGCGACGACCTGACGATCGCGCTCTGCGCTGCCGAGGTCCCGTGCGGCGCCGCGACCGCGCAGATCCTGGATGCCGCGGAGATCGCCGCCCGCCCGGCCACCCTCGAGCAGGACGTGAAGGCCGTGCTCGCGAAGGTGCGCCTGGGGGAGGTCGACGCGGGGCTCGTGTACCGGACCGACGTCGCGGCCGCGGGCGATGACGTCGAGGGCATCGAGTTCGCGGAGGCATCCACCGCGGTCAACGACTACCCGATCGGGGTGATCTCCGGCTCCCCCGACACCGCGACGGCAGAGGCGTTCGTGGCGTTCGTGCGGTCACCCGCTGCCCGCGCCGTCTTCGAGAGAGCGGGCTTCGGTGCTGCGCCGTAGACAGCGCTCCTTGCCGTGGGTGATCTGGATGCCGGCGGCGCTCGCGATCGCCTTCCTCGGGCTGCCGCTCGTCGCGCTCGTCGTCCGGGCGCCGTGGGCGCAGCTGCCCGAACTCCTCTCCCGGAGCGAGACGGTCCAGGCGCTCGCCCTGTCGCTGGGTACCGCGGCCGCCGCAACCGTCGTGAGTCTCGTCATCGGCATCCCCTTGGCCGTCGTGCTCGCCCGATCGGCCGAGTGGCCCGCGCTCGCGCGACGGCTGCTGCGCGCCCTCGTCACGGTCCCCCTCGTGCTGCCCCCCGTCGTCGGCGGCATCGCGCTCCTTCTCCTCCTCGGGCGCCGCGGGCTCCTCGGCGAGCTGCTCGACGCGTGGACGGGGGTCACGATCCCTTTCACCACCGCTGCCGTCGTGCTGGCGCAGGTCTTCGTCGCCATGCCGTTCCTCGTGCTGGCGGTCGAGGGCGCGCTCCGCTCGACCGACCGACGCTTCGAGGTCGCCGCCGCGACGCTGGGGGCATCGCGCCTCGCGATCTTCCGGCGCATCACCCTGCCGCTCATCGCGCCCGCCGTGGCTGCGGGCGGGCTCCTCTGCTTCACCCGGTCGCTCGGAGAGTTCGGCGCCACGATCACGTTCGCGGGGAGCTTCCCCGGGGTGACCCAGACCCTCCCGATCGCGGCGTATCTCGAGCTGCAGCGCGACCCGCAGGCAGCGGTGGCCCTGTCGCTCGTACTCATGGCCGTATCGGTGGTCGTGCTGGTGAGCCTCCGCGACCGCTGGGTGCCGGGGCTGACATCGTGACCCGCGCACTGTCGGCGCGGCTGGAGGCGACGCACGGGGATTTCGCCCTCGACATCGCCCTCGACGCCGAACCCGGACGCACGCTGGCGCTCTTGGGGCCGAACGGCGCCGGGAAGTCGACGGCGGTCGGATGCCTCGCTGGCACCGTGCCGCTCGACCGGGGTGTCATCCGGGTCGGCGATCTCGTGCTGGATGACACCGACGCGGGCCGTCACGTCGAGATCGAGCACCGGCGCATCGGTGTCGTCTTCCAGGACTACCGCCTCTTCCCCCACCTGTCCATCCTCGAGAACGTCGCGTTCGGTCCGCGTGTCTCCGGCGTCCCGCGGCGCGCCGCCCGCCGCGCCGCGCAGGACTGGCTCGAGCGATTCGACATCGGGGCGCTCGCGCGCCGGATGCCGGCCGAGGTCTCGGGCGGACAGGCTCAGCGCGTCGCACTCGCCCGAGCGCTCGCGGTCGACCCCGATGTCCTGCTGCTCGACGAGCCGCTCGCCGCGCTCGACGTCGAGGTCCGGGAGGGAACGCGCGCCGAGTTGGCACAGCATCTCGCCGAGTTCGACGGTGTGGCCGTCGTCGTGACGCACAGCCTCGACGATGTCGTGGCCCTGGCATCCGATGTCACGGTCGTGGAGGACGGCGCGGTGACGCAGCGGGCCACGCTCGACGCGTTCCTCCGCGCGCCGGCCACGCCGTACGCGCGGCGCCTGGTCGGCGAGGGGCGTGGCGGGTAGTCAGCCCACGTTGTGGAGGAAGCGCAGCACGCGCTCGGCCTCGTCGGCGTCGCGCGTGGTGATCGCCGCACGCAGGTCGCGGTAGCCCTGAGCGCGCGCGATCGGGCACGCGACGAAGGGGATCCACCCGCGGAGGTTCCGGCGGATGGCGAGCGAGGCCTCGCGGATGAATCCGATGAAGACGCTGTTGTGGGTCGCGATCGTCACGCGGGTGAAGAACTCGGTCGACGTGTCGAAGACGCGGATGGGATCGGATGCCTCGACCGCGACGACGATCTCGCCGGCCGCCGCGACGAGCTCGGCCAGCTCGTCGTCAGTGCACTCGGTGAGGGCGAGGCGCAGCGCATTGCCCATGAAGTAGGCGGTGAAGGCCCCGGTATCGGCACGCAGCTTGTCGTCCGGATCGGAGACCCGGGTGTACCGGCCGACGGCGATTTCGACCAGGCCGAACCGCTCGAGACGCTGCAGCGCCTCGCGGACGGGTGTGCGGGAAACCCCGAGCTGGGCGGCGAGATCGACGTCGCGGAGCTGCTGACCGGGGTGCAGGGTGCCGTCGAGGATGGCGTCACCGATTCGGGCGTACACCGCGTCGCCCAGGATGGTGCCGTTGGTGAGCTCGATCGGGGGCAGGATCGCTGTCATGGCGCAGCAAGCCTACTTCGCGACGGCGCTTCTTCACGGCCGATTCCCATGAATGCATCCCTCGTCGGGAGGGTGATATATCGGTAGAGTGAGCGCAGTCACGCCCTGCGTGGCCTATCCGGGGGGATCCGTCGACGCCCGGGCGCACGCGCGCAGCGCGAGGCGCCCGGGCGTCGAATGGTTGAGTGGGCGTATTACAACGTTTGTGTCACCGTCGGAAATCGGCCGGGCGGATACCCAGGTAACCGGGTTAGCATGGCGCCGGGCGCACTCGCGTCTAATACAGCTCGATTCAGTAAGGCAGTTCATGAGCACCAGCGGTACCGTCAAGTGGTTCAACTCGGAGAAGGGCTTCGGCTTCATCGCTCCCGATGAGGGCGGCGCTGACGTCTTCGCCCACTACTCCGCCATCGAGTCGAGCGGCTACCGCTCCCTCGAGGAAAACCAGCGCGTCGAGTTCGAGATCGCCCAGGGCCCGAAGGGCCTGCAGGCGGAGAACATCCGACCCCTCTGAAGTCCTCACGGCCCGCGGAGCGGGTCGTCAGTCTTTCGTCAAGACGTCATAGTCCGCAAGGGCCGTGGCGTCTTCGGCGTTTCTGAGGGCACGCCGGGCGGCATCGAGCGCGGCGACCGGGTGCTCGAGCGCCGCCGTCACGCGGAGTTCGCCGCGCTCCGCGAGGGCGGCGAGTGGTTCACCGCGACCGGCGAGCTTCGCGCGCACGCCGCGATGCTGGCCGGCGGCACCGACCCGTGGGACCGGTACGCCCGCTGGGTCGCCGAGGCACTCGCCCCGTGAGGGCGCGCGACGACGGGTCAGATGCCGCCGTCGATCGAGCGCACGAAGTCGCCCGGCTCGTCGGGCACCATCACCGGCGTCTCGCGGTTGAGACTCCGGCCGCCGAAGAAGGGCTTCGACCGCGGGAAGAGGAACCAGATCAGCATGAGCACGACGCCGACGAGCAGGGCGCCGATGCCGACCACGAACGTGCCGCCCACGCCGAAAAGCACCGTGTAGCCGTAGTCGACGTCGTACATGTCGATCGCCGACTTCACGAACGCGAAGGTCAGCATGAGCGCGCCGAGGAGCGGGAAGATCCCCTTGAACCACAGGTCGCGTGCCGAGTTCTTCAGCTCGCGGCGGTAGTACCAGACGCAGGCGTAGCCGGTGATGGCGTAGTAGAACGCGATCGCGAGGCCGAGCGAGAGGATCGAGTCCTGCAGGATGTTGTCGCTGATGAGCGTCATGCCGACGTAGTAGCAGATCGCGACGGTGCCCCCGACGAGAGTCGAGAACGACGGGGTCTTGTACTGCGGGTGCACGTCCTTGAAGCGGGCGGGGAGCGCACGGTAGACGCCCATCGCGAGGGTGCCGCGGGCCGTCGGCAGGATCGTGGTCTGCGTCGATGAGACCGCCGAGATGAGCACGGCGACCACGAGCAGCCAGCCCCACGGGCCGAGGAGGCCGTCTTTGATCGCGAGGAAGAAGTCGTCGGCGTTGTCGACGTTGCCGAGCCCCGTGCCGTCTTCGCCGAGCCCGGCGTACATCATCGCCGCGATCGTGACCGAGACGTAGGTGAAGAGGAGGATCACGGTCGTCAGCAGCGCCGCCCGCCCCGGGATGCGCTTGGGGTCCTTCGTCTCCTCGTTGAGGGCGAGGCACGTGTCCCAGCCCCAGTAGATGAAGAGGGCGAGCAGCACCGCTTCGGTGAAGCCGTCGAAGTCGGTGAAGGCGAACGGGTTGAGCCACTCCCAGTCGAAGGCCGTCGCGCCCGGTGCCGTACCGGCGAAGAACTGCCACAGCGCGGCGACGACGAAGATCGCGAGGGCGAGGTACTGGATCGCGAGGAGGACGTTCTGGATGCGTTCGCCGATCTCGACGCCCCGCCAGCTGACGTAGGTCATGGCGGCGATGAAGAACACCGCGACGAGGATGATGCGCCAGTCGTTGTTCTCGAGGTCGAGCCCGAAGAGGTCCCAGAAGTAGACCGAGGCGATCTGGGCGAGGTTGGCGAGCACGACCATGCCGGCCACCGCGACGCCCCAGCCGCCCATCCATCCCACCCACGGGCCGAAGGCTTTCGTGCCCCACGTAAAGGTCGTGCCGCAGTCGGGGATCTCGTTGTTGAGCTCCCGGTAGGCGAAGGCGATGAAGAGCATCGGCACGAACGCGATGATGAACGCGATCGGGGCCTGTCCGCCGACGGCGAGCACGACGAAGCCGAGCGTCGCCACGAGCGAGTAGACCGGCGCGGTCGAGGCCAGTCCGATGACGGTCGATCCCCAGAGGCCCAGGGTGCCGGTGGCGAGCCCCTTCCCCTCCGGGCGTTCCAAACGGATCGGCGTGGTCTTTCCGAAGTCGCTCATCGCATCCCTTCCGGTGTCGTTGCACCGCAGACTAGACCCTCCGGCGCCGCCGGCGCCCGCACGTGCCGGTCGCCGCGCCGTCCGCGCGTCAGCGCGGGCCGGGTCGCACCGCGAGGTCGGTGATGACGGCGTCGGCGGGCAGATCGAGCGCGGTGAGGACGGTCGTCGCCACCGACTCGGAGTCGATGAAGCGCGCGGGGTCGTACGCGGCACCTTCTTGCTCGTGCACGCGCGCCTGCATGGGCGTCGCCGTGCGCCCGGGGTAGACGGTCGTGACGCGCACGCCGTGGGGCGCCTCTTCCCCGCGGAGCGCGTCGGCGAGCGCTTTGAGACCGTGCTTGGAGGCGGCGTACGCCGCCCAATCCGGGTGGGCGGTGAGGCCGGCACCCGAGTTGACGAAGAGCACCTGTCCGCGCGCGGCACGGAGGGCGGGCAGGGCGTGGCGGGTGAGCTCT
>JACEFY010000071.1 GCA_016807485.1 Stenotrophomonas maltophilia
ACCGCCTCGGGGTCGCCGAGGCGCTGCGCGGTCATCAGCGGTCGAAGTTCGAGCAGTACGGCGACGACCTCTTCCTCGTGCTCCAGCCGGCGCGGTACGACGACGCCGCCGAGACCGTGCAGTGCGATGAGGTGGACGTCTTCGTGTCCGACCGGCTCGTGGTGGCCATGGCCGAGACCGTGCAGGTCGACCTCCGGCAGGCGCGACTGAAGCTCGAGAAGCATCCGGAGATCTTCGCGAACGGACCGCTCGGTGTCGTGTGGGCGATCACCGAGTACGTCACGCGCGGCTACCGGACAGTCCTCGACGGCGTGGAGAACGACATCGACGAGATCGAGGAGGAGCTCTTCGGCGAGAAGACCGACGTGTCCCGCCGGATCTTCGCGCTGCAGCGCGAGGTGATCGACCTGCAGCACGCGACGGCGCCGCTCAGCGACATCCTCGACCGCCTGCGCGTCCTCGCCGCCGAGCGGCACAACTCCGAAGGTGAATCGGTGTTCCGCGAAGTCGGGGACCGCGCACGCTACATCGACGGACGCGTCGCGGCCTTCCGGCAGACGCTCGACAGCGCCCTCGGCATCCACGCCACCCTGGTGGAGCAGCGGCGCAACGAGGCGATGGAGAAGATGACCGAGACGAGCCTCGAGCAGAACGACCAGGTCAAGAAGATCTCGTCGTGGGCGGCGATCGGGTTCGCCCCGACCCTCATCGCGGGGATCTACGGCATGAACTTCCGGGTGATCCCCGAGCTCGACTGGGCGTGGGGCTATCCGTTCGCCCTCGGCCTCATGGTCGCGGTGAGCGTCGGCCTCTACGTCGTCTTCAAGAAGAACGACTGGCTCTGAGCGCTCACCGCGGCCAGGGGTCCGCGGTCAGTGCGTGTCTTCGGCCTCGACCTCGGTGCGGTCGCCCGACCACAGGGTGTGGAACGTGCCGGGCGTGTCGACGCGCTTGTAGGTGTGCGCGCCGAAGAAGTCGCGCTGGCCCTGGATGAGCGCCGCCGGCAGCCGGCTCGCGCGCAGGCCGTCGTAGTAGGCCAGCGACGAGCTGAAGGCGGGGGCGGGGATGCCGGCGCCCGCGGCGACCTGCACGATCTCGCGCCAGGCGTCCTGCGCGCGGCCGAGCGCCTCGACGAAGTACGGGGCCGTCAGCAGCACCGGCAGCTCGGGCTCGGCGGCATACGCGTCGGCGATGCGGTTGAGGAACTGCGCACGGATGATGCAGCCGCCGCGCCAGATGCGGCTGATGGCGCCCAGGTCGATGTCCCACCCGTACTGCGCGGCGCCGGCGCGGATCTCGTCGAAGCCCTGCGAGTAGGCGACGATCTTGGAGGCGTAGAGCGCGAGGCGCACCTGCTCGATGAAGGCATCGGCATCCGGAACCGTGAACGCGCCCTCTGCCGGACCCGGGAGCGCCCCCGACACGTCGCGCTGCTCGCGGTGGCTCGACAGCGACCGCGCGAAGGTCGCCTCGGCGATGCCCGAGACCGGAACCCCGAGGTCGAGCGCGGTCTGCACGGTCCACGCGCCGGTGCCCTTGGCGCCGGCTTCGTCGACGATGACGTCGACGAGCGGCTTTCCGGTGATCGCGTCGTTCTGGCGCAGCACCTCGGCGGTGATCTCGATGAGGTAGCTCTCGAGCTCGCCGCGGTTCCACTCGGCGAACACGTCCGCGATCTCGGCCGGGGTCTTGCCCGTGCCCCGGCGGATGAGGTCGTAGGCCTCCGCGATGAGCTGCATGTCGGCGTACTCGATGCCGTTGTGCACCATCTTCACGAAGTGGCCGGCGCCGTCGTGTCCGACGTGGGTGACGCAAGGCTCGCCCTCGGCGACCGCGGCGATCGAGCGGAGGATCGGGCCGAGGGTCGTCCACGCCTCGTCGGGGCCGCCGGGCATGAGCGACGGGCCGAGGAGCGCGCCCTCTTCGCCGCCGGAGACGCCCATGCCGACGAAGTTGAATCCAGCCTCACCGACCGCCTTCTCGCGGCGGATGGTGTCGGTGAACAGCGAGTTGCCGCCGTCGATGATGATGTCGCCCGGCTCGAAGACCCGCATGAGCTCGTCGATGACGGCGTCGGTGGGTCGGCCTGCCTTGACCATGATGATCGCGGTGCGGGGCTTCGCGAGCGCGGCCGCGAACTCCTCGTACGTCGCCGCGGGGACGAACCCCGCTTCGGGGTGCTCCGTGACCAGCGTTTCGGTCTTCTCGTGCGAGCGGTTGAACACGGCGACCGTGTTGCCTTCGCGGCTGGCGAGGTTGCGCGCCAGGTTCGAGCCCATCACGGCGAGTCCTACGACTCCGATGTTGGCGGCGGGCGAAACGGATGCGGTGGACGCGTCGGGCACGAAGAACTCCTCAGGGATGAGTCAGGGATTCACGATTCAGCGTACTCGGATGCGGCGCGGCCGAAGGTCGTGCGTCGTCACCGGCGATATCGTCGAAGCGATGTCCGCACCGTTCGCCCCCCGAGCCCACCCGTCCGCCGCCACGGCGAGGACCGTGACGCCGTGAGGTGGGGGCGGCGTGCGCCGATCGTGCGCATCGTGGTGATGGGCCCCAGCGGGTCGGGCAAGTCCCTCGTGGGCGCTGCCCTCGCAGCGCGGCTGCGTGCGCGTTTCGTCGACGGCGACGACCTGCATCCGTCGTCGAACGTGGCCAAGATGCGCGGCGGCACTCCTCTCACCGACGCCGACCGGGAGCCGTGGCTCGATGCCGTCGGGCTCACGCTCGCCCGGGAGAGCGCGTCGATCGTGATGGCGTGCTCGGCGCTCCGCCGCACCTACCGCGACCGCATCCGCCGCGCCGCGCCCGACGCGGTGTTCGTCGAGCTCGTCGTCGACGCACCCGAGCTCACGCGGCGCATGTCGCGTCGCGACCACTTCATGCCGACCGCGTTGCTCGATTCGCAGCTGTCGACGCTCGAGCCCCTCGCGCAGGATGAAGCCGGACTCCGCGTCGCGAACGACGCGGACCTGCAGTCGGTCGTCGACCGGATCGCGGGCCTGCTGAGCGACGCTCAGTCTTTGCGGTAGCCCGAGCGGCCGAGCGAGAAGAGCGCGCCGATCGCGCCGACCGTGGCGCCGACGGTCATGAGGCCGATGAGCCACATGAACGCGTGAGAGAGCCAGCCGTAGTCCATGGGAGCCTCCGTCGGGGCAGATCAGCGTGCGTCGGAACGTGACGTGCCCATCGTAGCGGGCTGGTAGACTGGCCCCTGTACTTCGGCGAGGGATGCTGCCCATGCATCCGTGATCGACGCGGTGATGTGCTCTCAGGGAGACCTGGGCTTCCTCACGCGCGTGCGTTCGAGTCGAAACCGCAGACCATCACCGAGGCCGCACGGCCCGCAAGGAGAACATCATGTCCACTGAGACCGACACCAAGGTCGTCGCGGAAGTCCGCGACAGCTTCGGCAAGGGCTTCGCCCGCCGCCTGCGCGCCGCCGGCAAGATCCCCGCCGTCATCTACGGGCACGGCACCGACCCCGTGCACGTGGCGCTGCCCGGCCACCAGATCGCCCTGCTCATCCGTCGCGCCAACGTCGTGCTCGAGCTCGACGTCGCCGGCAAGCAGCAGCTCACCCTGGTCAAGGACGTCCAGAAGGACCCCGTGCACCAGATCATCGAGCACATCGACCTCCTCGTCGTGAAGAAGGGTGAGAAGGTCCAGGTCGACATCCCCGTCGTCGTCACGGGCGAGTCCGCTCCCGGCACGATCGTCAACCTCGACAACACCACGGTGTCGCTCGAGGTCGAGGCCACGAACATCCCGCAGAGCGTCGAGGTCGACGTCGAGGGCCTCGAGGACGGCACGCACATCACCGCTGCCGACCTGAAGCTCCCGAAGGGTGCCGCGCTCGTGACCGACGCCGAGACCCTCATCGTCGCGATCTCGATCCCCGACACGAGCGAGGTCGACGAGATCGAAGCGGCCGACGAGGCCGCCGCCGAAGAGCAGTCCGAGGAAGCGACCGAAGAGGCCGCCGAGTAAGGACGATCCGCGTTCCGAAGCCCGCCCCACCGTCATCGGTGCGGGCGGGCTTCGTCGCCGAAGGGCACCATGGCAGACACCTGGTTGGTCGTCGGGCTGGGAAATCCCGGCCCGCGCTACGAGTCGACCCGTCACAACATCGGTCAGATGGTGATCGACGAGCTCGCGGGGAGGCGCTCCGAGCAGCTCCGCGCCCACAAGGCGCAGGCGCGCGTCGCCGAGACCTGGCTGCGTCCGGGCGGCGCGAAGATCATCCTCGCGAAGCCGAACTCGTTCATGAACGTCTCCGGCGGCCCGGTGTCGGCGCTCGCGCAGTTCTACGGCATCCCCGCCGAACGCGTGATCGTGGTGCACGACGAGCTCGACATCCCCTTCGACACCGTCAAGCTCAAGGTCGGTGGTGGTCACGGCGGCCACAACGGCGTGCGCGATGTCGCCAAGGCGCTGGGCACCCCCGAGTTCGCGCGGGTGCGGGTGGGCGTGGGGCGCCCTCCGGGCCGACAGGATCCGGCGGATTGGGTGCTCGACGTGTTCGGCGCGGCCGAGCGGAAGGAGCTGCCGCTCCTCCTGGCGGATGCGGCGGACGCCGTCGAGACGGTGATCGACGAGGGACTCATCGCGGCGCAGCAGCGCTTCCACGCACCGCGCGCCTGAGTCGGCGGGCGACCCGGTGCCGCGGCGGCCCGGATGTCTCGACGTCAGGCGCCGGCGGCCATGCCCGCCAGGACCGCGGATCCGACGATGACGGCGAACAGCACCGGTCCGGTGGCGGCGAGGATGACGGCGGCGATGCCGGCACCGCGCCCGCGGCGCGTGGCGATCGCCACGATGCCCTGCACGAGTGCCCAGACGCCCAGCACGGTCGCGGCCCAGAACCCGATCTCCGCCCACAGCACGAGCCCGCGCACGGGGCTGAGGAGCGCGAGCAGTTCGTCGCCGGTGAGGTCTTCGAGCCCGCTCGGCGAACGCACGACGGCGCGCGCCATCGCGTCGGCCGCTGCGGCGAAACCCGTCGTCGCGCTGAGGATGCCGCCGCCGACGACCGCGACGAGCGCGAGCACCAGTGCGACGACGCCGAGACGCGGCGAACCGGACGGGCGGGGCGCGGGCGCGGGCGCGGCGACGGGCACCGGCGGCGACCCGGGGGATGTCTGGATGTAGCCGCCCGGGTATGCGGCGGGGGCGGTCTGCGGCAGGGGTGCTCGATCACTCACGGGCCCATCCTAGAGAGCGTGTCGGTGGCAGCCCGTAGACTTCTCCGGTGACAGTTTCCGGGATCGTGCGCGCCCTCGTACAGGCCGAATCGTTCCAGGACGCGTACGACGCCGCCCTTGCCGACGCCGATTTCTCGGTCGTCGCCGGGCTCGACGCGCCCGTTCTGGCCGCGCTGCTCGAGCGCCGCATCGCGGCCGGGCACCCGGGAGCCCTCCTGGTGATCGCGCCGACGGGGCGACGGGCCGAGAGCATCGGCGAGGCACTCTCGGCGCTCGTGCCGGACGCGACCGTGCTGCACTTCCCGGCGTGGGAGACGCTGCCCCACGAGCGGCTGAGCCCGAGTGCCGAGACCGTCGGGCGTCGCCTGGACGTGCTGCGCCGGCTCGCCGAACACTCCGCGCAATCGCCGCTCATCGTCACCGCTTCCGTGCGCAGCGCTCTCCAGCCGATCGCGGCCGGTCTCACCGACGCCGGCATCCTCGACCTCCGGAGGGGGGGACGCGGCGCCGAGCTCGACACCGTCGTGCGCCGCCTCGTGGAGCTGGCCTACCTGCGGGTCGACATGGTGTCGCGGCGCGGCGAGTTCGCGGTGCGCGGCGGCATCCTCGACGTCTTCCCGCCGGCAGCCGACCACCCCTACCGCGTCGAGTTCTTCGGCGACGAGATCGACCAGATCCGCGCGTTCTCCGTCGCCGATCAGCGCTCACTCCCCGGAGACATCGCCGCAGTGACGCTGCTGCCGAGCCGCGAGCTGCTGCTGACGCCCGAGGTGCGCGCGCGGGCGGAGGCGCTCATGCCGCAGTTCCCCGGGCTCCGCGGCATGCTCGAGAAGATGAGTGCGGGCATCCCGGTGGAGGGGATGGAGTCGCTCCTGCCCGCGCTCGCCGACGCGGTCGTGCCGCTCATCGACTACTTCCCGGCGGGCACCGCGGCGGCCGTCGTCGATCCCGAGCGCTCGGTGACCCGCGCGATCACCCTGGGCGAGACCAACCGCGAGTTCCTCGAGGCGGCGTGGAGTGCGGCGACAGCGGGTGCCGACATGCCCGTCGACCTCGGCGCGGGCGACTTCCTGAGCCTGCCCGAGCTGCACGCCGCCGCGACCGACCGGGGCGGCCGCTGGTGGACCCTCAGCACGTTCGACTCCGGTGAGGCCGATGCCGCCGCCGAAGGGCTCATCGACGGATCGGTGCTGCGGATCGCGGCGATCCCGGTGCCCTCCTTCCAGGGGAATGTGGAGGGCGCGACCGCCCACGGGGCCCAGCTCGTCTCCGACGGGTGGCGGGTCGTGGTGACGGCCTCCGGCACGGGGCTCGTCGACCGCGCCCGCGACGTCCTGACCGAACGCGGCGTTACCGCGCGCGGTGCCGAGCGGCTCGACGACGCGCCCGAGCCCGGTGTCGCGGTGTGCGTCGTGGCGCACCTCGAGAGTGGTTTCGAGTTGCCGGAGGCGAAGCTCGCGGTGCTCACCGAGAGCGAGTTCTACGGGCGAACGATCGGGGCCGACGGCCGGGTCGTGAAGAAGCTCGCGTCGCGGCGGCGCAACGTCGTCGACCCGCTGCAGTTGAAGACGGGTGACGTCGTGGTCCATGCCACCCACGGCATCGGCCGTTTCGTCGAGCTCGTGCAGCGCGAAGTGTCGACCGGCGGTCGCAACGCCGTGAAGACCACGCGCGAGTATCTCGTGCTCGAGTACGCGCCGTCCAAGCGGGGGCACCCGGGCGACAAGCTCTACGTCCCCACCGACCAGCTCGACCTCCTGAGCAAGTACGTCGGGGGCGACGCGCCGGTGCTCTCCAAGATGGGCGGCAGTGACTGGGCGGCCGCGAAGGGCAAGGCGCGCAAGGCCGTGCGCGACATCGCCGTCGAGCTGGTGAAGCTCTACTCCGCGCGGATGTCGGCCAAGGGCTATGCGTTCGGCCCGGACACGCCCTGGCAGCGCGAGCTCGAGGAGGCGTTCCCGTTCGCCGAGACCCTCGACCAGCTGCAGACGATCGACGAGATCAAGGCCGACATGGAGAAGCCGATCCCGATGGACCGGCTCCTCTCCGGCGACGTCGGCTTCGGCAAGACCGAGGTCGCGGTGCGCGCGGCGTTCAAGGCGATCCAGGAGGGGAAGCAGGTCGCGATGCTCGTGCCGACGACCCTCCTCGTCAAGCAGCACCTCGAGACCTTCCAGGAACGCTTCGCCGGCTTCCCCGTGCAGGTGCGGGCGCTCTCGCGCTTCCAGACCGACAAGGAGGCGCGCGACACCCTCGCCGGGCTCCTCGACGGCAAAGTCGACATGGTCATCGGGACCCACCGCATCCTCACCGAGAAGGTGATCTTCAAAGACCTGGGCCTGATGATCATCGACGAGGAGCAGCGGTTCGGCGTCGAGCACAAGGATGCGCTCAAGAAGATGAAGACGAACGTCGACATCCTCGCGATGAGTGCGACGCCCATCCCGCGCACCCTCGAGATGGCGGTCACCGGCATCCGCGAGATGTCGACGTTGGCGACCCCGCCGGAGGAGCGGCATCCGATCCTCACCTACGTCGGGCCCCGCAGCGACAAGCAGATCGCCGCCGCGATCCGCCGCGAACTGCTGCGCGAAGGGCAGATCTTCTTCGTCCACAACCGCGTGCAGTCGATTCAGCGCGTCGCCGCGCAGTTGGCCGAACTCGTGCCCGAGGCGCGCGTCGCCGTCGCGCACGGCCAGATGGGCGAGCATGCACTGGAGGAGGTCGTCGACGGGTTCTGGGAGCGCAAGTTCGACGTGCTCGTGTCGACCACGATCATCGAGACCGGCCTCGACATCTCCAACGCCAACACGATCATCATCGACCGGGCCGACAAGTACGGCCTCAGCCAGCTGCATCAGCTGCGAGGCCGCGTGGGCCGCGCACGCGAGCGCGCGTACGCGTATTTCCTGTACGACGAGATGAAGCCCCTGAGCGAGACCGCCGCCGACCGGCTCGAGACGATCGCCGTCAACAACGACCTCGGCTCGGGCATGCAGGTCGCCCTGAAAGACCTCGAGATCCGCGGCGCGGGAAACCTCCTGGGCGACACGCAGGTTCGGACCCATCGCGACGACGTCGGCGAGGCCCGACTGCGCGGCGCGCCGGCGCAGACGTGCCACCGCGAAGAGGCCCTCGACCTCCGGCGGGGGTGTGCCGTACCGGTCGGTGAGCTCTTCGGCGACGAGATCGAGCGCGTCGTCTTTCGCCGTGGCCGACGCGGCCGCGGAGAGCTTCTGGTAGGCCTCGAGACGCAGCCGCTCGCTGTCGATGTACGCGTCGGGGATGCGGGCATCGACCGGCAGCTCGAGCCGCAGCTCGGTGGCGGTGTCGACATCTTCGCCGCGGAAGGTCGCGACGGCTTCGCCGATCATGCGGAGGTAGAGGTCGAAGCCGACTCCGGCGATGTGCCCG
>JACEFY010000072.1 GCA_016807485.1 Stenotrophomonas maltophilia
ACCCGGTTGCCGTCGACGACGCTGAGATCGGAATGGCAGACCCCGGCGGCCTCGATACGCACGAGGACCTCGCCCGCCTGCGGCGCGTCGAGCTCCAGCATCCCGACCGTGAACGGCGCACTGTCGGCGAACGGTGCCGACGCGCCGCTCGTCTCGAGCACTGCTCCGATGATCTCCATGGGCGACCTCCTCGTCATCCTCGACGCTACCGGCACCCTCGTGCCTGGCGCGCCCGCTGCGGCGCGGCGTCGGGCGGTGCGGCGCCGGACGAGGTGGCGCTCGCGCACCCCTGAGGCTCGACGAGGCCTGCCGGAGCGCCACCTTCTTCGCGGAGCCGTGGAATGGGTGGCCCCGAAGCACGCCTCAGGCCCGGCCACAGGTGCCGGAGCGCCACCTACTGGAGGCGCAGTGGATGGATGGCGTGTGTGCACGCCTCAGGCCCGGCCAAGCGTGCCGGAGCGCCATCCTTTTCACGCGGCCGTGGAATGGATGGCGCGTGCGCACCCCTCACGCACCGCGAGGCGTGCCGGAGCGCCACCCGCTTCTCGCGACCACCCGTAGCTCGAGTGACCCCGGTCAGATCCCCGGGCGTCAGCGCGCGTCGTCGCCCTCGGGCCGCCAGAGCACGACCTCGGTGGCCCGACGCACGCGCGTGCCGTGGCGCACCGAGACGACCGACCCGCTGGACGCCGCGGCGAACACGCGCGAGCGCTGCTCGAGCTCGTCGCGCCAACGCTGCTCGAGCTGCGCGATCCGCCTCCGCAGCGCACGGTTCTCGTTCTCGAGTTCGAGCAGCCGAGAGATCGCGGGCAGGCTCATCCCCTCCGCCGAGAGCGCCGCGACCTCGCGCAACTGCTTCACGTGGCGCAGCGAGTAGCGACGCGAGCCGCCCTGCGTGCGCCCGGGGACGACGAGGCCCAGCCGGTCGTACTGACGGAGGGTCTGCGGATGCATCCCCGACAGCTCGGCCGCCGCCGCGATCGCGAAGATCGGCGTCTCCTCGTCGACGTCCTCCGCCATCATCCTCACTCCCGGGCTTTGGCCATGAGATCGGCCCGCGGGTTCTCGGTCGGCTCCAACTCGTGGAAGCGCTCGAGCGCCTCCCGCGCCTTGTCGTCGAGGTGGGCGGGCACCGCCACCTGCACTTCGGCGAGCAGGTCGCCCGTGCCCTTGGAGGTCTCGACGCCGCGTCCCTTGACCCGCAGCACGCGGCCGGAGGGGGTGCCCGGCGCGACGCGCAGCTTGACGGAATCGCCGCCGAGCGTCGGCACCTCGATGGTGGCGCCGAGCGCCGCCTCGGTGAAGGTCACCGGCACGACGACACGGAGGTTCAGCCCCTCGCGCGTGAAGACGGGATGCGGGCGCACCGAGACGCTCACGACGATGTCGCCCGATTCGCCACCGTCGGGCGAGCGACGCCCGCGGCCGCGCAGACGGATCTTCTGCCCGTCCGAGACGCCCGCGGGGATCTTCACCTTGAACGGCTTGCCGTCTTCGCCCGCGAGGCTGATGGTCTCGCCGCGCACGGCCGTCTGGAAGTCGAGCGTCGTGCGCGCGGTGACGTCGGCACCGCGCTGCGGACCCCCATTGCCGCGGAATCCGCCCGTCGACTGGCCGAACCGACCCGAACCGAAGCCGCCGCCCTGCTGCCCGAACATGGCGAACAGGTCGTCGAAGTCGGCCTGCTGCCCGCCCCCGCGACTGCTCGTCCCGAACCGGCTGAAGACGTCCTCGAACCCGCCCGCACCACCGGCGCCCGGCGCCTGGAACCGGGCATTGCCGGCGCCCATCGCGCGGATCTGGTCGTACTCCTCGCGCTGCTCCTTATCGGAGAGCACCGAGTACGCCTCGCTGATCTCCTTGAACTTCGCCTCTTTCGCGGCGTCGCCCTGGGTCTGATCGGGGTGATAGGTGCGCGCAAGCTTGCGATAGGTCTTCTTCAGGTCGGCGTCGGAGATGTCTTTGCTGACGCCCAGCACCTTGTAGAAGTCCTTGTCGAACCAGTCCTGGCTGGCCATACGACTCCCTTAGCCCTCGGATGCCGGGACGGCCACGACGACCTTCGCCGGCCGCAGCTCGATCGACCCCAGACGGTAGCCGACCTCGACGACCTCGAGGATCGTCGCGGTCTCCACGCCCGGCGTCGGAGCCTGGAAGATCGCCTCGTGCTGCTGAGGGTCGAACGCGTCGCCGGCGGCACCGTAGGTCTCGACACCGAGCTTCGCGACGATCGTGCGGAGCTTGTCGGCGATGGCCGCGAGGGCCGATCCCTCGGTGAGGTCACCGTGCTTGTCGGCGCGGTCGAGGTCGTCGAGCACGGGGAGAAGTCCCTTGGCCACCGAACCGGTGGCGCGCTCGATGTCGACCTCGCGCTGCACCTCGGTGCGGCGCCGATAGTTGGCGTACTCCGCCTGCAGACGCTTGAGGTCGAGGAGCAAGTCATGGTCTTCGGCCGGAGCATCGGCCACCGCCGCCTCGTCGGTCTGCGCGGCGTCGAGGATGTCGTCGACCGTCAGGCCGGTGTCCTCGGCGTCGGCCGAAGAGGTGTGGTCCCCCTGCGAGTCGGGGCCGGAAGCGTGCGCTTCCGACCCCTCGTCACCGGGGACTTCGTTGTCGAAGTCCTTCGTCATGATCCGATTCTCTTACTTCTTCTCTTCTTCGTCGTCGACCACTTCGGCGTCGATCACATCTTCCTCGGGGTTCGGCGTCTCGCCGTTGCCCGGGTCGCCGACCGTCGGGTCGCCCTGCTCGCCGGCCGCCTGGCTCGAGGCGTAGATCGCCTCGCCCAGCTGCGACTGCGACGCGTTGAGCTTGTCGAACGCGGTCTTCACGGCGTCGTCGTCGTCTCCGGCGAGCGCGGTCTTGAGCGCGTCGACGTCGGCCTGGACGGAGTCCTTGACCTCGGCGGGGAGCTTGTCCTCGTTGTCCTTGATCAGCTTGTCGATCGAGTACGAGAGGGTCTCGGCCTGGTTGCGGATCTCGGCGGCCTCACGGCGCTTCTTGTCCTCGGAGGCGTGCTCCTCGGCCTCGCGCACCATGCGCTCGATGTCGTCCTTCGCCAGCGACGAGCCGCCGGTGATGGTCATCGACTGCTCCTTGCCGGTGCCCTTGTCCTTCGCCGACACGTGGACGATGCCGTTCGCGTCGATGTCGAAGGTGACCTCGACCTGCGGGATGCCGCGCGGCGCCGGCGCGATGCCGGTGAGCTCGAACGTGCCCAGCGGCTTGTTGTCGCGGGTGAAGTCACGCTCGCCCTGGAAGACCTGGATGGCGACCGACGGCTGGTTGTCGTCGGCGGTCGTGAAGGTCTCGCTGCGCTTGGTGGGGATGGCGGTGTTGCGCTCGATGAGCTTCGTCATGATGCCGCCCTTGGTCTCGATGCCGAGGCTCAGGGGGGTGACGTCGATCAGCAGCACGTCCTTGCGCTCGCCCTTGAGGACACCGGCCTGAAGTGCGGCGCCGACGGCGACGACCTCATCCGGGTTCACACCCTTGTTGGCATCCTTGCCGGTCTCGCCCTTGACGAGTTCGGCGACGGCGGGCATGCGGGTCGATCCGCCGACGAGCACGATGTGGTCGATGTCGGCGACCTTGATGCCGGCCTCGCGGATGACGTCCTGGAACGGCTTCTTCGTGCGGTCGAGGAGGTCCTTGGTGAGGTCCTCGAACTTCGCGCGGGTGAGCGTCTCGGAGAGCGACACGGGGCCCGAGTCGGTCAGCGAGAGGTACGGCAGGTTGATGGAGGGGCTCGTCGACGACGAGAGTTCCTTCTTCGCCTGCTCGGCGGCCTCCTTGAGGCGCTGGAGCGCGATCTTGTCGCTGGAGACGTCGACCCCGGTCGTGTCCTTGAACTGCTTGATGAGGTAGTCGACGACCCGCTGGTCCCAGTCGTCGCCACCGAGGCGGTTGTCACCGGCGGTGGAGCGCACCTGGATGGTCGAGAAGTCGTCGTCCTTGCCCACCTCGAGCAGCGAGACGTCGAACGTACCGCCACCGAGGTCGAAGACGAGGATGAGCTCGTCTTCCTTGCCGCGGTCCAGGCCGTAGGCGAGGGCGGCGGCGGTCGGCTCGTTGATGATGCGCAGGACGTTGAGGCCCGCGATCTCGCCGGCCTCCTTCGTGGCCTGACGCTCGGCGTCGTTGAAGTACGCGGGGACGGTGATGACGGCATCCGTCACGGAGTCGCCCAGGTACTCCTCGGCGTCGCGCTTCAGCTTCTGGAGGATGCGGGCCGAGATCTCCTGCGGCGTGTAGGCCTTGCCGTCGATCGACTGCGTCTTCCAGTCGGTGCCCATGTGACGCTTGACCGAGGTCAGCGTGCGGTCGACGTTGGTGACGGCCTGGCGCTTGGCGGTCTCGCCGACGAGCACCTCGCCGTCTTTGGTGAAGGCCACGACCGACGGGGTCGTGCGGAAGCCTTCGGCGTTGGCGATGACCTTCGGCTCGCCGCCCTCGAGGACGGAGACGACGGAGTTCGTCGTACCGAGGTCGATTCCCACTGCACGTGCCATGTGTGTTTCCTTTCGTGAAACGGATCTGAAGAAGTCTTCGGACATTGAGCCGAGGTGACTCAACTTCGTCCGGACTCCACGATACGCACGTAGGGATGCCCGTGTCAAATGAACTTGACAGGACTCATGTCAAGTTTTCAGCTCGGTCAGGATCGCGGGTCGTCGAGCGTCAGCCGCCCCGCTGTGAAGGGCAACACGGGGGCGCGGTAGAGGAGGGCTCCGGGATGCCGGGGCTCGAGGGAGAACTCGGCGCGGCCGAAGTACCAGAGACGCGTGAAGAGGTAGACGCCGATCATGACGGTCTCATCCGCCGGGACCTGCCATGTGCCGCGCCCCCACTGCACGGGCTGGCCGCGCCCGCCGATCACGAGCGTCGGGCGCAGCCCGGCGTACAGCGCGAGCCGCGGCTTCCGCAGGTGGAGGTCGATGCGGCGCGTCGCTCCGCCCTCATCCATCGCTGCGCCGGCCGGGCTCAGTCGCGGGGACGCTGGTTCGGGCGGTCGACGCGCTTCGCGGAACGCTGGAAGCGATCGGGCTTGAGCTCGATGAGTCGGCCGCTGATGCGGGTGCCCTCGAGGCGTCGGAGCGTGTCGCGGGAGATGTCTGCGGGCAGCTCGACGAGCGAGAAGTCCGGCCGGATCTGGATCGCGCCGAAGTCCTCACGGCGGAAGCCGCCCTCGTTCGCGAGCGCGCCGACGATCTGGCGCGGCTCGACCTTGTGCCGGCGGCCGACTTCGATGCGGTAGGTCGCCGTCGCGCCACCGCCGCCCCCGCGGCGGTCGTCCCGGCGGGGACGGTCGTCGCGGTCGGCGCGCTCGGCGCGCTGCGCGCGCTCGCGGTCGCGCTCCTCGCGGAGGGCATCGGCGTCGAGGAGCAACGGCGTCTCGCCCTGTGCGACGACCGCCAGCGCGGCCGCGACGTCGCCCTCGGGCACATCGTGATGCTCGACGTAGTGGGCGATGATGTCGCGGAACCGCGTGATGCGGTCGGTCTCGGCGAGGGCCGCGGTGATCGCGTCGTCGAAGCGCGTGAGGCGCGTGGCGTTGACGTCGTCGACGCTCGGGAGGCTCATCTCGGTGAGCGGCTGACGCGTCGCCTTTTCGATGGAGGTGAGCATGCGGCGCTCGCGGGGGGTGACGAAGCTGATCGCATCGCCCGTGCGGCCGGCGCGGCCCGTGCGACCGATGCGGTGCACGTACGACTCGGTGTCGATCGGGAGGTCGAAGTTGACGACGTGGCTGATGCGGTCGACATCCAGCCCGCGCGCGGCGACGTCGGTCGCCACGAGGATGTCGAGCTTGCCGGCCTTGAGCTGGTTGACGGTGCGCTCGCGCTTGTCCTGCGCGACGTCGCCGTTGATCGCGGCGGCCGTATAGCCGCGGGCGCGGAGCTTCTCGGCGAGCGTCTCGGTCTCGTTCTTCGTGCGGGTGAAGACGATCATCCCCTCGAAGTTCTCGACCTCGAGGATGCGGGTGAGGGCATCGACCTTCTGCGGATACGACACCATCAGGTAGCGCTGGGTGATGTTGGTGGCCGTCGAGGTCTTCGCCTTGACGTTGATCTCTTCCGGATCCTTCAGATACGTGCCCGCGAGGCGGCGGATCTGCGCCGGCATCGTCGCGGAGAAGAGGGCGACCTGCTTGCCGGCGGGCGTGTCGGCGAGGATCGTCTCGACATCCTCCGCGAAGCCCATCTTGAGCATCTCGTCGGCCTCGTCGAGGACGAGGTACTTGAGTTCGGTGAGGTCGAGCGTGCCCTTGGCAAGGTGGTCCATGATGCGACCGGGAGTGCCGACCACGATGTGGACGCCGCGGCGGAGGGCGGACAGCTGCTGACCGTAGGCCTGACCGCCGTAGACGGGCAGCACGTGCACGCCGCGAAGATGCCCGGCGTAGCTCTCGAACGCCTCGCAGACCTGCAGCGCGAGCTCGCGGGTGGGGGCGAGCACGAGCGCCT
The DNA here is from genome assembly GCA_016807485.1 of Stenotrophomonas maltophilia. Lineage (GTDB taxonomy): Bacteria > Actinomycetota > Actinomycetes > Actinomycetales > Microbacteriaceae > Microbacterium. The sequence continues at coordinate 6,468 of JACEFY010000072.1, forward strand.
GCGGCGTCTTCTGGGCGAGATCGAGCCGCGAGAGGATCGGCAGCGCGAACGCGGCCGTCTTCCCGGTGCCGGTCTGCGCGGTGCCGAGCACATCCTTGCCTGCGAGCAGCGGCGGGATCGTCGCGGCCTGGATGGCCGACGGCGTCTCGTAGCCGACGTCCTTCAGCGCCTTGAGCACTCCGGCGTCGAGGCCGAGGTCGGCGAAGCCGAGAGGGGTGTCCGCACCGGCGGAGTCGGAAGTGCTGTCAGATGCCATGAGACCACGGTAGTGCTCCGGGCCCGTCAAAACCCCGTGGGCGCACTCCCGCCCTAGTCTGAGACCACCGCGACGCTGCGGCGCGTGCATCGACGCACGTGCACCGGTCGTTCACCGAAGGGACCTACCGTGACGAACATGTCGCTGCCCGATCAGCCCGCCCCCGACGCCCTCGCCGCCACCGGCGGGCGCGCCACCGTCACGCGTCGTCCGAGCGTCTTGGCGTGGGCGCTGTGGGACTGGGGCTCGGCCGCGTTCAACGCCGTGGTCACCACGTTCGTCTTCAGCACCTACCTCTCCAGCAACTACTTCATCGATCCCGATATCGTCGCCGCCGCCGGCGATGACGAGAAGAACCCGGCACTGGTGGCCGCCAAGGCCGGCAACGCCTCGTTCATCGGGGTGGCGCTGATGATCGCCGGCATCCTCATCGCCGTCCTCGCGCCCGTGCTCGGACAGCGCTCCGACGGGTCGGGGCGCCGCAAGCTCTGGCTCGGGATCAACACCGGTGTCGTGGTGCTGGCGATGGCGGCGATGTTCTTCGTCGAAGGATCGCCCGCCTACCTCGTGCTGGGCGCCACGCTCCTCGCCGTCGGCAACATCTTCTTCGAGTTCGCGGGTGTCAACTACAACGCGATGCTCGTGCAGGTCTCGACGCGCGAGAACATGGGGCGCGTCTCGGGCTTCGGGTGGGGCATGGGATACGTCGGCGGCATCGTGCTGCTCGTCATCCTGCTCGTCGGCTTCATCGGTCTCGTCTCCAGCCCCGGGCCCCTCGGCATCACGACCGACGGCGGATTGCACATCCGGCTCGCGGTGCTCGCCTCGGCGGTGTGGTTCGCCGTCTTCGCGATTCCGGTGCTGCTGCGCGTCCCCGAGATCCCGGCGCGGGCCCGCGCCACGAGGGTGGGCTTCTTCGCCTCGTACGGCGTGCTGTTCGGCACGCTCCGCAAGCTCTGGCACGGCAACCGGCAGGTGCTGATGTTCCTGCTCGCGAGCGCCGTGTTCCGCGACGGGCTCGCGGGGGTGTTCACGTTCGGTGCAATCATCGCGGCGCAGGTCTTCGGGTTCACGCCGTCGCAGGTGCTCTACTTCGCCGTCGCCGCCAACGTCGTCGCCGGCATCTCGACGATCCTCGCCGGTCGCCTCGACGACCGCTTCGGACCGAAGAACGTCATCCTGTTCTCGCTCGTCGGCCTGGTCGTCGCCGGGACGGTCGTGCTCTTCATCGGCACGGCACCCATCGGGTTCTGGATCGTGGGGCTCATCCTCTGCATGTTCGTCGGCCCCATCCAGTCGGCGTCGCGCTCGTTCCTCGCGCGCATCACCCCGGCGGGTCGCGAGGGTGAGATCTTCGGCCTCTACGCCACGACCGGTCGCGCGGTGTCGTTCCTCGCGCCGGGCCTGTTCGCGCTGTTCGTGGGACTCTCCGGCGACACACGTCTCGGCATCCTCGGGATCGTCCTCGTGCTGCTGGCCGGGCTTCTGCTCATGCTGCCCGTGAAGGCGCAGCAGGCCCAGATCGAATAGCTGCGGCGCCGGTGCCGCCGGGGCCGGCAGGCTCCGGGGGCAGGTGTGGCCGCATCGCGCCGGGGATGCGGCACGAAGTGACCCCCGAGCGCACGGGGCGCGCGAGGCGCCGCGTAGCGTGGAGGGATGGATGCCTGCGCCGCCCTCGCCGACAGCGTCGCGCGCCTCGCTGAGCGCGGGTACGCCGACGGGCGCTTCCTGCGCGAGATCGGCCGGATCGGCGGTGTGCGCCGCGGGCCGCTGTGGCTGACGGATGCCGCTTCGGGCGGCAGCAACCGCCTCCGCGGCCGCGGATTCCGACCGGCGCTCGACGACGACACCGACGGTCAGGCGCGCCACT
>JACEFY010000073.1 GCA_016807485.1 Stenotrophomonas maltophilia
ATCCCGACCCCCGAGCCGGAGGTCGTCTTCGCCGCCGCCGCCGAGATCGGCATGACCACGGTCATCGACCCGTTCGTCGAGCCCGAGCGCTGGCTGACCGAGGCCGGCGTCGCCGACATCGCCGAGCGCCTCAACCGTGCCGCCGAACAGGCCGCGGCCTTCGGGCTGACGGTCGGCTACCACAACCACGCGCAGGAGTTCGTGGCCTCCTTCGACGGTCAGAGCGCCTACGAGCGCTTCGTCGAGCTCACCGACCCGCGCGTCGAGCTCGAGCTCGACCTCTTCTGGGCACTCACCGGCGGCCAGGACGTCCCCGCGCTCGTCGCGCAGCTGGGCGACCGCCTCACCGCCGTCCACGTGAAGGACGGCGTCGTGCCGGCCTCGAACCCCTGGGCACCGGGGGCCGGCGAGTTCGGCTCCGCGAGCCTCGACCAGCGCCACGCCGGAACCGCCGACGTCCCCCTCGCCGAGGCGCTGCGCGCGGGCACCGGCATCCGCTACGCCATCGTCGAGTACGACAGCGCCCCCGGCGACGTTTTCGACGACATCGCCGCGAGCCTGGCCTTCCTGAAGGACGGCGGGTTCGTCGCATGAGCGGCCGCCTCGGAGTCGGCATCATCGGTGCCGGCGTCATCAGCCAGACCTACCTCGAGAACCTCACCTCGTTCCCCGACATCGACGTCGTCGCCGTCGGCGATCTCCTCCCGGAGCGCGCACAGGCGAAGGCCGCCGAGCACGGCGTCGCGAGCTGGGGAACCGCCGACGACGTCTTGGCGAACCCGGACGTCGACCTCGTCGTCAACCTTACGATCCCTGCCGTGCACGTCGAGGTGTCGCGCGCCGCGATCGCCGCCGGCAAGCACGTGTGGACCGAGAAGCCCATCGGCATGGATCGGGAGGGCACGAAGGAACTCCTGGATGCCGCCGCTGCCGCCGGCGTCCGCATCGGCGCGGCGCCCGACACGATCCTCGGCCCCGGCTTCCAGACCGCGAAGCGCGCGATCCAGGAGGGCCGCATCGGCACGCCGCTGTTCGTGCAGACATCGTTCCAGACGCAGGGCCCCGATCTGTGGCATCCCGAACCCGCCTTCCTCTTCGCGGAGGGCGCCGGCCCGCTCCTCGACATGGGCCCGTATTACTTCTCGGCGCTCGTCAGCCTGCTGGGACCCGTCGCCGGTGTCGCCGCGCGCGGCTCGCGGTTCCGCACGGAGCGGCAGATCCACGCCGGGCCGCGCGCGGGCGAGACCTTCCCCGTCGAGGTGCCCTCGTCGGTGCAGGTGCTCTCGACCTTCGCGGGCGGCCAGCACGGCACGCACCTGCTGAGCTTCGACTCCGCGCTCGAACGCCACGGCGTCGTCGAGATCCACGGCTCGGAGGGCACCATGGTGCTGCCCGACCCCAACGCGTTCACCGGACGCATCGCCTTCGTCAAGCCGCTCGGGGTCATCCGCGACGGCATGTCGTTCGAGCAGGAGTGGATCGAGATCCCGGAGGAGGGCACCGTCGTGGGCCGGGGCCTCGGGGTGCTCGACATGGCGCGCGCGATCGCCGCCGATCGGTCGCACGTGGCGACCGGCGAGCTCGGCTACCACGTGCTCGATGTGCTCCTCTCCGCGCAGGAGTCGGCCTCGACCGGGCAGTACCTCGAGATCGCGAGCACGGTCGCCGAGGTGCCGCTCCTCCCGGCCGGGTTCGACCCGTTCGCGGCTACGCTGTAGGGATGGCGAGCATCCAGCACACCGTCGTCTTCCGCCTCGCGCACCCCGCGGGGTCCGACGCGGAAGCCGCGTTCCTCGCCGATGCGCGCGCCGCGCTCACCTCGATCCCCGGGGTGACGCAGTTCCGCATCAGCGAGCAGGTGAGCGAGAAGAGCGACCTGCGCTTCCAGTTCTCGATGGTGTTCGCCGACGATGCCGCCTATCGCGCCTACAACGAGCACCCCGCCCACGTCGGATTCGTCCAGACGCGGTGGGTGCCCGAGGTCGCCGCCTTCCAGGAGTACGACTTCACGCTGCGCGACTGAGCCGACCGCTCTTCGCGCGAGCCCTCCCCGCGATCCGTCTCGAAAGGACACCCCATGCCGACGACCGTCCGCGCCTACGCCGCACCCTCCGCCACCGAACCGCTGGTCCCCACGACGATCGAGCGTCGTGACGTCGGCGCGAACGACGTCATGATCGCCATCCGCTACGCGGGGATCTGCCACTCTGACATCCACACCGTGCGCGGGGAGTGGGGCGAGATCGCGTACCCGCAGGTCGTCGGCCACGAGATCGCGGGCGAGGTCGTCGAGGTCGGCTCCGAGGTCACCTCCTTCGCCGTGGGCGACCGGGTGGGCGTCGGATGCATGGTCAATTCGTGCCGCGAGTGCGAGAACTGCCGCGCCGGGCTCGAGAACTACTGCCTGAACGGCAACGTGGGCACCTATGCGTCGGTCGACCGCGACGGCACGATCACGCAGGGCGGCTACTCGACCCACGTGGTCGTCGACAAGGACTTCGTGCTCCGCGTGCCGGAATCGATTCCCTACGAGGCGGCCGCACCGCTCCTCTGCGCCGGCATCACGACGTACTCGCCGCTCGCGCACTGGAACGCCGGCCCCGGCAAGAAGGTCGCCGTCGTCGGCATGGGCGGACTCGGCCACATGGCCGTCAAGCTCGCCGTGGCGATGGGGGCCGAGGTCACGGTGCTCTCGCAGTCGCTGTCGAAGCAGGCCGACGGCCTCGCGTTCGGCGCCGAGCACTACTACGCGACGAGCGACCCGGAGACGTTCCGCGCCCTCGCGAGCACGTTCGACCTCATCGTCAACACCGTCTCCAGCGCCGACCTCGACATCAACGCGTATCTCAAGCTCCTGCGCCTGGACGGCACGATGGTCAACGTCGGTGCGCCGCCGGAGCCGCTGCCGGTGCGCGTGTTCACGCTGTTCAACAACCGCCGCTCGTTCGCGGGGTCGTCGATCGGCGGCATCGCCGAAACCCAGGAGATGCTCGACTTCTGCGCCGAGCACGGCGTCGCCCCCGAGGTCGAGCTGATCTCCGCCGACCAGATCAACGACGCCTACGAGCGGGTCATGCGCTCCGACGTCCGCTACCGCTTCGTCATCGACACCGCGACGCTCTGACGCTGTGCCCGTGGCATCCGCCCTCGTGGGCGAATCACCACTCCAGCGCCGAATCACCACGCCGCGCGCGTGCACGTCGTGGTGATTCGCGAGCGAGGTGGTGATTCGCGAGGCGGGCGCCGGCCGGACCGTGCCGGCGAGAGGAGGCCGTGGGATCATGTGGCCATGACCCGCAATTGGACCCCGCTCGCCGTCATCTACCTGGCGCTCGCCGTCTTCGGGCTCGTGGGGACGTGGACGTTCAATGCGATCGCCATCGTGCAGATGAGCGACTTCGTCGGTGATCTCCTGACGAGCGGCCCGGCCGTCTCGTCGATCACGGTCGATCTCCTCGTCGTCGCGGTCGCGGGCGCCATCTTCATCATCGTCGAGGCGCGCCGCATCGGCATGAAGCGCGGCTGGCTGTATGTCGTGGTCTCGGGCGTCACCGCGTTCGCCTTCGCCTTTCCGCTGTTCTTGGCGATGCGGCAGCGTCACCTCACCCGGCTCACCGCGGAGAGTCGTCCGTAGGTGCCGCGTCGCCCTCGGCCGGCTGCTCGGGCCGTTGCTTCTGACTGCCGAGGATGAAGAAGGTGACCGCCAACACGAAGAACGGCAGCGCGATCGCCTTGTTGTCGTTCGTGATCAGGAAGACGACGGCGATCGGAAAAAATGCGAAGCCGATCGCCCGGTAGGTGCTGAGGTCCTTCTTGGAGTCGCTCATCCCTTCACGCTAGGCGGCGTTCCCGCGGCGCACATCCGCCGTGCGGGGGAGTCGGACCCTCCCACTCGGGTGGAGCCTCGCGCCACCGGCGGGCCGTGGTCGGCGGGCAACCAGGATCGCATGGCATGATCCGCAGGTGGCTTCCCCGGCATCCCGTTCACGACGGCGCACCGCGTCGAGCGGCGCTGCCCGGCGTCGTGGCTCCATGCGGCGCCGCGCGCGGGCTGCGCGCCGCCGCCGGTGGCTGATCGCTACTACGGTCACGGCCGTGCTCGCCCCGGCGCTCGGACTCGGGATCTTCGCGCTCGCATTGCTGACGCCGGTGCCCGCCCCGGCCGCACCGCTCACGCCCGCGGAGGTGACGTGCGCGGCGGCCGGGTCGTACAGCGACGAGCAGTGGGCCCACGCCGGGGTGATCGTCGGGGTCGGGCAGGCGCTCGGCGTCTCGCCGCGCGATCAGACGATCGGCGTGATGACGGCGCTGGGCGAGTCGAGCCTGCGCAACCTCGACTACGGCGACTGGGAGACGAGCGGGGTCACGAATCCCGACGGCACCCGCACGACCTCGATCGGACTCTTCCAGCAGCAGGAGAGCTGGGGCACGCGCGAGGAGCGGCTCGACCCCGCGATCGCGGCGACCCTGTTCTACCGGGCCATGCTCGCGCGCGTGCCCGAGCCCGAACGCTCGACCCTCGAGCCCACACTCGTGGCCCACCGTACGCAGGTCAACCGCGACCCGCAGCACTACGCGCGCTACTGGGAGCGGGCGCAGCAGATCGTCGCCGCGTTGGCGCAGGGAGGATGCCGGTGATCACTCCGCGGCCCAGAGCGTCTCGGCTTCGAGCGTCAGGTCGATGACCTGGCGGAGCAGGCCGCCCATCGTCGTCGCGCGCAGCAGCGTGTACTGGTCGTATTCGCCGAGCGGCGCGATCGCGGCGATCTGCCACGCCGCGGCGAGCGGTTCGTCCGAGAGTTCCGTGTCGGCATCCCACCGTGCCTCCTCCACGCGGGCGAGCACGCGACGCACGATCGCCTCGGCCTCGACGCGCAGGGGCGTGAGCGCGTCGTTCCACTCGAGCGGCGGGATGAGCGTCAGTTCGGCACGCGGGTAGGGCTCGTCGTCGAGCCACGCGTCGACCGCGAACCGGTCGGTGCCGACCGCGACGATCTGCAGCACGTCGGCGCCGGCGGCGACGCTCACGAGGCGCGCGAGGGTGCCCACCGACGCGCGCTGGTCGCCGCCGCCGGTCTCGTGCCCGCGCTCGATGAGCACGACGCCGAACTGCGGGTCGTCCTCGTCGAGGAGCTGGCCGACCATCTGCAGATAGCGCGGCTCGAACACGCGCAGCGGAAGCGGGGTGTGCGGGAACAGCACCGATCCGAGCGGGAACATCGGCGTCGCGGACATATGTCCAGTCAAACACCGCCGACGTACAGTGAGAAGAGCCGACCGAGGGGATGCCATGACGACGACCGAAGACGTGGATGCGCGGGTCGCCGCGCTGGCGAGCGGGGCACCGGATGCCGAGATCGACCTGTGGCGCGCCGTCGTCCGCCTGCCGGAGTGGTTCTTCATCGCTCGCGGTGAACCCGATCGGCCCCGGCCGTACGGGGTCGCCTTCGACGCCGGGCCGGTCATCTGCGTCTACAGCAGCGCCGAGCGGGCGCAGCGCGCGGCCCGCGACCTGGGCCTCGCCGGCGAGTCGGAGTCGGTCCCGCTGATGGCCGTGCCCATGCCCGCCGCGCTCGAGTGGATCCAGTCGTTCGCCGCGGCCGGCGTGTTCGGGATCGCGCTCGACCACCCCACGTTGGGGCACTACGTGCCGCTGCCGAACCTCGGGTTCCTCCAGCGGGAGCTGTGATGGCCCACCCCCGTCCCGAGAAGGCCGCGCCGGGTCAGGAGTCGGTGTGGGACTACCCGCGTCCGCCCCGCGTCGAGCCGGTTCGCGGCCCTGTCACCATCCGCCTCGGCGGCCGGCTCATCGCCGAGACGACCGACGCCGTCCGCGTGCTGGAGACCAGCCATCCGCCGGTGTACTACCTGCCGATCGCCGACTTCGCCCCCGGTGCGCTGGTGGATGCCGCGGGCACGTCTTTCTGCGAGTTCAAAGGTCGCGCGCGTTACCTCGACGTCGTGGGAGGTGACGCCGTGCGCGCCGGGGCGGCGTGGAGCTACCCGCATCCGTCGCCCGGGTTCGAGGTGCTGGCCGACAAGGTCGCCGTCTACGCCGGGCCGATGGACGAGTGCACGGTCGACGGCGAGGTCGTCACGCCGCAGCCCGGCGGCTTCTACGGCGGCTGGATCACGGCATCCGTCGTCGGCCCGTTCAAGGGCGTACCCGGGTCGATGGGGTGGTGAGCGCGGCCGCGTCCGCGTGGGCGCGGTTCGCAGCGCGCCTGGCTTCATCCGGCGCGGATGACGCTTACCGCCCCGCGGATGCGCGCTTTGCGCCAGATGAGCCGCCGCGAGGTCCCCTTCATCCGGCGCATCCGGCGCCTACCGCCGCACGAGCGGCCGATTCGTGTCGGATGAGCCAGGAGACGCGGCGTCATCCCTTCATCCGACGCGGATGACGCGTATCGGTGGGAGATCGCGCGATTCGCGACGGATGAAGCGCGGGGGGATGCGGATGACGCGTGGCGGGATGCCGGAGCGAGCCGCGCGGGCGGGGTCAGCCGAGGCCGGTGTCGACGGATGCCGAGCCATAGCCGCCGTCGAGGTCGACGCGGATCGTCGGGTAGGCGAGCACGACCTCGCGCCCGACATCGGTGATGCGGATCGTGCGTCGCGGAGCGAACGACAGGGTCAGCGGCGTGTTCGTCGCGCCGGTCTGGCGGCCCGCCTGCCCGCCGGAGACGACGACCGTACCGGTGATCGGCGCGCCTGTCGCGGCATCCACGGCTCGCACCGTGTACGGCCCGCCGCCGCGGACGGCCGGGGCGGGTGAGATCGTGACGCGTGCCTGCCGGCGCGGAGCCGGGGGCGGCGCGACCCGCATCCCCCGGAGAAGGCTCACGACCTCCGCCTGCAGCACCGGGTCGTACAGCGCTTCGAGATGGGTGAGCGCGTGGGTCGTGTGCGAGGCCGAGAACGGCAACCGGGCGGAGGCGTCGGTGACGAGGACGTCACCCGAGCCCTGGCGCAGCTCCGGCCCGAGGGCGGCGAGCGCCGCGAGCACGGTGCCGAGCTCGATCACCCCGGGCGCCGGCACGAACAGCGCCGGAGCGATCGACGCGGTGGCATCGAGCGCCGTGCCGAGCGGCACCGGCACCGTCGTGTGGTGGAACACGGGGAAGGGGATCGGCAGCGGGGCGAAGCTGTCGGGCGTGAACACGTCCGCCCACAGCCGCGCGAACTGCACGCTGGTGCCGCCGAACGAGTGGTATGCCACCCCCGCGACGGGTTCGCGGGCGGCGATGCCGGCGATCACCGGGCTCCCGACGGCCAGTTCGGCCAGTCCGGGGGAGGATGTCGTCGCCCGGAGCATCGCCAGGAAGGCGGGCGGCGTCAGGCCGAGGCTCGCGAACGCGGCCTGCGCGCGCGCCAGCAGCGCATCGACGGCGGCGGCGACGTTCGCGAGCGACGACCCCGCGTGCGGCGAGTGCAGGCTGATGATCGACGCCGTGCGCGCGACGAAGGCCGAGCCCGTGGCGGCGCCGAGGAACGACCGGGCGACGAGCCCGCCGCGACTGTGCGCGAGGAGCGCGAACCTCCTCCCCGCGAGCTTGGGGAGGGCGGCCAGGATGCCGCCGAGCGCCCCGAGGTCCATCGCGTCGGCCCCGATCGATCGCTGCGGCTGGGTGTACTCGACCGTGCAGAACCCTGCGCCCAGCAGTGCGTCGCGCCAACCGGTGACCGCGCCCAGCATCGGATCGGTCCGGTAGCCGCGCACCGGCAGCAGAGGTGGCAGCACGGCCCAGCCCCGATCGGTGAGCGGCGCGGGCGGTGTGCGCCGGTCGAAGGCGATCGGCCCGAAGGTGCTGAGCGGCGCGGTCATGTCGGAGATGCGCCCACCCCAGCCGTGCAGCAGGACCACCACGGGCAGTGCGGGGTCGGCATCCTCTCCCTGCACGGTGGCCGTGATCGCGGCGCCGGTCGTGTCGGCGAACGACAGCGAGACGGTCATGTCAGCTCCTCGGCGGCACGGGCGACACCGTGCCCGAGACGGTCAGGTCGAGCGATGCGCCGGCCAGCAGGCCGCCGGAGAGCGCGCCGGTTCCGGCGAGCACGATCGACCCGTCGGCGGCAACGGGCGAGCCGGGAGGATCGGTGCGCAGCGTGATGTCGAGCGTCGAGTCGCCGGCGAGGAAGAACGAGTGGTCGATGGCGAGCGGCAGGGTGAGATCGGCGGCGCCGCGGAGATATGCGCCGCGCGCGGCCGCTCCGGGCCGCAGCGTCACCGTCGTCGTGTTGGTGATGCCGCTCGTCATGAACGGCCCCAGCATGATCGGCGCGAACCGCGACACGCTCCAGCCGGTGCGGGAGGCGGCGATGACGAGGTCCCACGACACGGGTGCCGACCCGAAGTCGGACCCGCCGCGGTAGTCGGAGCTCATCCGCGCGATGCCGGTGAGCGTCACCGTGATCGGCGTGGGTGGGGGCGGCTGGGTGC
>JACEFY010000074.1 GCA_016807485.1 Stenotrophomonas maltophilia
CTTCCGCGACCGACTCGGCGAGGTTCGCGAACAGCACCGTCAGCCAGAGCCAGACGGCGATGCCCCAGGTGAATCCGACGGGCACCGGGCTGCCGCCTGACGGCTCAGGCCCGCCGAGGAAGGGCTCGGCGATCGCGATCGCCGTGGTCAGCGCCGCGCCGACCCACACGAGGAACATCACGGGGTTGCGCCAGAGGGCCGCGGGGTTCAGCCGGCGGAAGGCGCCGGGGAGGGCCGCGACCAGCTGTGCCGGCCCGAACGCGCGGTGCGGCGCGCGGTCGGGGGCCGCGGGCGCCGGGGAGGCGGCGGTGTCGGTGAGGAGTGAGGAGGACATGTCAGACGAGCCCTTCCGCCAGGGGACCCAGCGTGAGAACGGGAAAATAGGTGAGAGCGGTGATGATGACGATCACGACCGCGAGCAGTCCGATGAACTGCGGGCGGTGCGTCGGGAGGGAGCCCGCGGTGGTCGGCACGCGGTCCTGCGCGGCGAGCGACCCCGCGAGGCCCAGCAGGAGGACGATCGGCACGAAGCGGCCGAGCAGCATCGCGACGCCGAGCGCGATGTTGAGCCACGGCGTGTTCGCGGTGAGGCCCGTGAAGGCCGAGCCGTTGTTGTTCGCGGCGGAGGTGAAGGCGTAGAGCACCTCGGTGAGTCCGTGGATGCCGGGGTTCCAGATCGACGTCGACTCCATGTCGGCGCGGATGGCGGGCACCGCGAAGCTGAGCGCGACACCGCCGAGGACGAGCATCGGCGTCACGAGGATGTACAGGCTCGCGAGCGTGATCTCCTTCGGGCCGATCTTCTTCCCGAGGTACTCGGGTGTGCGTCCGATGAGCAGCCCGCCGACGAAGACCGAGATGACGGCGAGCACCAGCATCCCGTAGAGCCCCGAACCTACGCCGCCGGGGGCGACCTCGCCGAGCATCATGTTCAGCAGGGGCACGCCGCCGCCGAGGGCCGTGTACGAATCGTGCATCGAGTTGACGGCGCCGGTCGAGGTGCCGGTGGTCGATGCCGCGAACAGCGTCGACCCCCAGATGCCGAAGCGCTGCTCTTTGCCCTCGAGGGCGCCGCCGGCGAGCACCGGCGCGGTGCCCGCGCCCCGCAGCTCGAGCCAGGTGACGAGCGTGATCGAGGCCATCCACAGCGTGGCCATGACCGTGAGGATCGCGTAGCCCTGACGGTCGTCGCCGATCATGCGGCCGAAGGCGCGGGGCATCGCGAACGGGATCAGCAGCATCAGCACGATCTCGACGACATTGGTCCAGGGGGTGGGGTTCTCGAACGGGTGCGCCGAGTTGGCGTTGAAGAAGCCGCCGCCGTTGGTGCCGAGCTCCTTGATGGCCTCCTGCGAGGCCGCCGGCCCGCCGGGGAGCACCTGCGCCCCGCCCGTGAGCGTGGAGACGGTGGTGAAGCCCGAGAAGTTCTGGATCACCCCGCCGACGACCAGGACGACCGCGGCGACGATGGCGAGCGGGAGCAGGATGCGGGTGACCCCGCGCACCAGGTCGACCCAGAAGTTGCCGATCGTGCCGGAGCGCAGGAGCGCGAAGGACCGCACGAGCGCCACCGCGACAGCCATGCCCACCGCGGCGGAGACGAAGTTCTGCACCGCGAGGCCGGCGAGCTGCGCGGTGTAGCCGAGGGTGAGCTCAGGCGAGTACGACTGCCAGTTCGTGTTGGTGACGAAGGAGACCGCCGTGTTGAACGCGAGGCCCTCCGGCACCGCGGGCAGCCCCAGCGAGGCGGGGAGCACGGCCTGGAATCGCTGGAGGGCGTAGACGAAGACGACACCGGCGGCCGAGAAGATCAGCACCCCGCGGGCGTAGGCGCGCCAGGTCTGGCCGGCGGCGCCGTCGACGCCGATGAGGCGGTAGACGAGGCGCTCGGCGCGCCAGTCGCGCGCCGAGGGGTAGGTGCGGGCGATCCAGTCGCCGAGCGGTCGATAGGCCACGGCGAGCACCAGGACGACGAGCGAGATCTGGCCGATCCCGGCCCAGAGGGTGGCGGCATCCGTGCCCATCAGAATCGCTCCGGCTTCACGAGGGCGACGAGGAGGTAGACGATCGCGGCGACGGCGAGCGCAGCGGCGATGACGGAGAACACGATCATTCCCGCGCCTCCGTCCGTACCGGATCAGGGGCGGAGTGGGCACGGGGGCCCAGCGAATCGATCCCCGCGGGGATCAGGCCGACCAGCGCGAAGAGCGCGACGGTGGCGAGGAGGTAGATGACATCGAGCACGATCTCGATGCAACTCCGCCGAGGCGGGGCGTCCCGCCATCCTCACGGAATCCACACGGCGCCCACGGCGGTCCTCACGCATTCCTCACGTGCCCACTCCCCCGGGCCCGGGTCTCTGCGTAGGGTGTGCGGCATGAGCGAAGCAGGGTGGCGGTTCTTTCTGGCCAGTGAGGGCGTCGGCGACTGGGTGGTGCTCCACGGCGGCCCGGCGGCGGTGTTCCGTGTCGCAGGCCTGTCGGCGGCGGCGCGACTGGCTGCGGCGGTGGCCGAGGTGCCGGGGCTCGGCCCGCGCGCGCTCCTGTCTGCGACGTCGGAGGGCCTCACCGTCAAGCTGACGCGCGACGTGTGGGACACGGAGGAGGAGCACGTGCGCGTCGCCCGAGCCGTCTCGGCGGTCGCCCGGGAGCACGCGGCCGCGGCCGACCCGGGCGCCGTCCAAGAGATCCAGCTGGCCATCGCCGCGCAGCCCGAGGCGATCGACCTGCCGTTCTGGCGCGCCGTCCTCGGATACGCGCCGATTGCAGATGACAACGGCGTCGACCCGCTGGGCCAGGGCTCGACGGTGTGGATGCAGGAGCTCGACCCGGCCAAGCCCCTCCGGCACGCGATGCACATCGACGTGTCGCTGGCGCGGAGCGGGATCCGGTCGCGACTGGACGCCGCGCTCGCCGCCGGCGGCCGCATCGTCGACGCCTCGGAAGCGCCGGCCACGTGGATCCTCGCCGACCGCGCCGGCAACAAGGTGTGCCTGGTGTCGTGGCCGGACGGGGCCGAGCCGGAGGCGGGTCCGGACGGGCCGGCGTGAGTCGCGGGCGCGAGGCGGGCGCGGGCGCGGCCGCTCATCCGGCGCAAAAGGCGGTTACACGGCCGGGTGGCGTCTCTTTCGGCCGGATGAGCCACCGCGCCACCGGCTCATCCGGCGCGAACCACGCCCGTCCCGCGCGAATCGCCTCATTTCCGCCGGATGAAGGATGCCGCCCCCGCTGTCGAGAACGCGGTTCGGTGACACTGGATGTCACGTCTGGCGGGCGTCTCAGTCGAATCCTGGCGGACGTTGTTGTGACACTTTCCCGACGCAGCTGGCGGTCGGTGACGAAACGATCGCAACGCGGTGGGCGGCGCGCATCCGATCAGAGCTTGGGGCGGCGCCGCTGGACTGGGGGCACCTCGAGTTTGGGAACCGCGCGGAGCATGAATTTGTCGAAGTCAGGCACCGTGAACGCGGCATATCCATGCTCAGGCGTGTAGAGCAGTCCCATTTCGATGAGTTGTGCGCGAGTTGGACCGAGCTGGGTCGAGTCGCGCTCGAGCAATCGCGCCACATCCGAAGCCTTTTGGGGCTCGGGGCCTAGTTCGGCCATCGCGCGCATGTACGCGGTTTGAAGAGGTGTAGCGCGATCGAGGCGAACTCGAAAGAAGGAACTGTCGAGCTTGGCTTCGTAGGCTTCTTGCGCAAATGTGACGTCTTCGCGTGTGATCCGGTTGTTCCGCGCGATGATCCACACCTGATACCCCAGCTCCTGGATGAAGTAGGGGTAGCCGCGGGTGATGTCGACGGCCAGATCGACAGCGTCCCTGTCATAGACGGCGCCTTCTGCCGCGGCCGGCTCGGTGAGTGCGGTGCGCGCGTCCGCGTCATCAAGCGAATCGATCCGTGGGAACTTGAAGAGTCTCTCGGCGTAGGACTTCGCATCGCCGGCGAGCTCGGCGATCTGCGGCAGGCCGGCGCCGACGAACGTGACCGGGAGCTTGCGTTGCACAGTCTTATGAATGGATTGAATGAGCGCTTCGAGTTGAGTTGCGACGAGGAACTGGACTTCGTCAATGAGTATCGCGACGCCCTTGCCCTCTTCGGCCGCAGCTTCCCCGATGGCGGTGAGGACGTCGGTGAGGTCCATTCCCAGGTCACCGTGGTCGGCCAGTCCCTCAGCCGGGGGAACATCCCATGACATCGACCATGTCCCCTGCTGGTCGACGGATACCGCGAACGCGCTGAGAACCTCGGCTGCCCTGCGGCCGCGCGCTGTCCAACGCGCGCGGGGAGAAAGCCGCAAGAGCGCCGACTTCAGCTGCGAGAAGAGAGCCTGTCGGAACTTCGTATCGTCATGTTTGCTGGCCTCGAACTCGACGACCTCCCATCCGGCGCCGCGCGCGATCTGTTCGAACCTGTTCAAGAGAACGGTCTTGCCGACGCCGCGGAGCCCTGTGATGATCATCGATTGCTCCGAGCGCCCGCGCTGGAGTCGACGGAGAAGAACCTCGAATGACGCGGTCTGATCGTCTCGTCCGATCAATGCCTCGGGTGAGGCTCCCGCATTCGGAGTGTAGGGGTTGTCGAGGTTGTCCACTGCCGAATCTTAGCAGTCTTACTTCGCTTTATTAACTTTAAATAAAGCGGAGTAAGGCTCGAAAAATGGGGATCCGCTACACGGATAGGTGAGGTTTGAGTTGGGTCGTCAGGCAGGGCGCAGCCGCGGCAGCGGCGTTTCGCTGCATCCAGTGCAACGTCCAACGGGACTGGTGCAAAGCAAAGTCCGCAAGTGCAACGAGAACGCGTTCCCGACAGATCGTGCTTGACAGGCAAGGGGGGGCGGGCATAACGTACAACCAAATGGTTGCACAACGAACTCCAGCGCAGAGCGAGCTGACCGATGACGAGACCGACCGGCTGTTCCAGGCCCTCGCCACGGCCACGCGGCGCGACATCCTGCGCCGCACGCTCGTCCAGGAGCAGTCGGTGTCGGCGCTCGCCGCGGACTACGACATGTCGTTCGCGGCCGTGCAGAAGCACGTCGCCGTGCTGGAAGCGGCGCACCTCATCGTCAAGCGCGCCGAGGGCCGAGAGCGACTCGTGCGGGCGGACCCCACGATGATCGCCCGCGCCCGGGCGCTCCTGGCCCGCTACGAAGACCTCTGGCGCGCGCGCATCGACCGACTCGACGCGCTGCTCGCCGACCCCGCACTCGTGAACCGCACCGAACAAGGAGACTGACATGCCCGTCACCGACATCTCGACCGATCCCGAGAACCTCACCATGACGCTCACGGCCGACTTCGCGGCTCCCGTGAGCCGCCTGTGGACGGCGTTCACCGACCCGCGCCAGCTTGAGCGCTTCTGGGGCCCGCCCGGGTGGCCGGCGACCTTCACGGCTTTCGATCTGCGCCCGGGCGGACGCGTCGACTACCGCATGACGAGCCCGCGGGGCGAGTCGTCGCGCGGGTCGTGGGAGGTGCTCTCGGTGACGGACGGGAGCGGATTCGAGGTGCTCGACTCGTTCGTCGACGCTGACGGCAACCCGATGGCCGAGTTCCCCGCGATGCGCATGGTGTTCGCGTTCGATGGGACGGATGCCGGCTCCCGCCTGACGAACGTCACCTACTTCACCTCGGCCGAGGCGCTCGAGCAGGTCGTCGCGATGGGCGCGATCGAGGGCTCGCGTATGGCGATGAACCAGCTCGACGCGGTGCTGCTGTCGCTGCGGGAGTACGCGCAGGGCAAGGGCACCCGAACCGAGCTCCTCGACGACCAGCACGTGCGCATCACGCGCCTCATCGACGGGCCTCGCGACCTGGTGTGGCGCGCCCACCACGAACCCGATCTGCTGAAGCAGTGGCTGCTCGGCCCCGATGGCTGGCAGCTGCTCGAGTGCGAGGTCGGCGACACCTACCGCTACGTGTGGCAGCAGGGCGACGACGAGGCCACGCGCTTCGGCTTCGAGGGCGAGACGGTGCTGAGCGAGCCGGTCCGGCGGGCGGTGACGACGGAGCGGATGATCGGAATGGATGCGCCCGGCACCCTCAACGACCTGAATCTCTACGAAGAGGACGGCGCGACGCTGCTCACGCTCCTCATCGAGTATGCCGACAAGGACATGCGCGACATGATCCTCGCCACGGGTATGACGGAGGGCATGGAGACGTCGTACGCGCGCCTGGAGTCGGTTCTCCAGGGTGGGTGAACCCCGCATCCCGGGGGCAGTTGCAGGCTCATCCGGCTGCCGGTCCCCGCACAAGCGGAGGGATCGCCGATCCAGCCTGGATCTGCCCCCGATCCGACGCTGACCCGCCCGCTCAGTCGGTCGGCGACCCCGCTCGAGTCACCGGCACGGCGGCGGCATCCGCCGCGGCCGGCGGCGTGCCCTGGCGCAGGCGCTGCGCCTTCGACGGGCGGATGGCGGGGACGTCCCCGACGATCGGCACGGGCGTGCGGTAGAGCCGGAAGCCGTACCGCACGAGCAGCCCCACCATGACGGTGAGCTTGTTGCGCGGGCCGAGAAGGCTCGTGATGTGCACGAACAGCCAGGCGAACCATGCCGCGAGGCCGGTGAGTGCGATGGTCTTGCGCATCAGCGGGATGCGGCGCAGGAGGGGGATGCGCCGCAGCACGGGGAGGTTCGCGATGCCCGGCACCTCGCCGACGGCCGACCGGCGTCCGATGATGGCGAGCTGGCCCTTGTCGTAGTACTCGAAGGGCACGGTGGCCTCACCCGCGAGGATCCGCTCGATCTGGCGCGCGATGTGCTGCCCGCCCTGGATGGCCGGCTGGGCGAGCTGCGGCAGGTCCTGCGGGGCGGCGGCGATGTCGCCGGCCGCGAAGACACCGGGCAGTCCCTCGACCTGGAGGTCGGCGCCCACCCGGATCCGGTCGCCGTCGTCGAGCGGGAGGTCCCAGTGGCGCACCTCCTCGTGCGGTGCGACGCCGGTCGCCCAGATCGTCATCTCGGCGGGCAGCACGGTTCCGTCGGCGAGCACGACGCTGTCGGGGCGCACTTCGGCGACGCCCGTGCCGAGGCGCAGCTCGACGTCGCGGCGGCGGAGCTCGGCGAGCGCATAGGTGCGCAGCGCCGGCACGAACGGCTTGAGGATCTCGTCGCCGCGCTGGAGGAGCGTGATGCGGAACGCATTGCCCTCGAGCTCGGGATAGGCCGGCTCGAGCCCCTGGTCGCGCAGCTCGGCGAGGGCCCCCGCCATCTCGACGCCGGTGGCGCCGCCGCCGATCACCACGACGCTCAGACCCTTCCGCCGGTCACCCTGCTGGGTCGCCCGCTCGAGGCGGGTGAACAGAGTGTCGCGGATCGCGATCGCCTGCGAGCGCGAGTACACCGCGAACGAGTTCTCCTTCGCGCCCGGGGTGCCGTGGTACGCCGTCGTAACGCCGTTCGCGAGGATCAGGTAGTCGTAGGTGAGGGTCTGGCCGTCCAGCATCCGCACCGTCCGCCCTGCCGTGTCGATCTCCATGAGGTGCTCGTGGATGACCTCGAGGTTCGGCTGCCGCACGCGCAGGCTCCGGAGGAAGTGCGTCACGTCGCCCGGGTTCAGCCCGCCGGTGGCCACCTGATAGAGCAGCGGCTGGAACGTGTTGTACACGCGGCGGTCGATGAGGCTCACGCGCACGGGGGCTGTGCGGAGCGCGCGCGCCGCGCTGATGCCGGCGAACCCGGCGCCGACGATGACGACATGGGGAACGGATGCCGTCATGCGCGCACGAGGGCGTCTTCGAGGGCGACCCACGCGAGCATCGCGCACTTGACCCGGGCGGAGAACTTCGAGACGCCGGTGAGGGCGGCGGCATCGCCGTAGACATCCTCGTCGAGTTCGAGCTGACCGCGCGAGCGCAGCGCCTCGCGGAACCCTTCGACGAGCTCCCGCGCCTCGGTGCGGGTGACGCCCTCCATGAGGTCGGAGAGCATCGAGGCGGAGGCCTGGGAGATCGAGCAGCCCGAGCCCTCCCAGGTGACGTCGCGGATCGTCTCGCCGTCGACCTCGACCCGTGCGCGCAGGGTGATCTCATCGCCGCACACCGGGTTGCGCTGGTGCGACGTCGCCGACGCACCCTCCTCGGCCGCGAGGCCGAAGTGCTGCGGGTGCTTGGAGTGATCGAGGATCAGCTCGCGGTACAGGGTGTCGAGTTCGCTCATGAACCTTCTCCGAAGTAGGGACGGATGCCGCGGACGGCGTCGAGGAACCGCTCGATGTCGTCGTCGGTGTTGTAGAGGGCGGCCGACGCACGCACCGAGGCCGTGATGCCGTAGCGGCGGTGCAGGGGAGCCGCGCAGTGGTGCCCGACGCGCACGGCGATGCCGAGCGAGTCGAGGTACTGGCCCGCGTCGTGGGCGTGCACGCCGTCGACGTCGAACGACCAGAGGCCCACCCGCTCCACCCCGGCGGCGTCGCCGAGCAGTCGGATG
>JACEFY010000075.1 GCA_016807485.1 Stenotrophomonas maltophilia
CCGCTCGCCGGTCGCCCCGCGCTCACGCGCCACGTCGTCGGGGCGGGGACGGCGTGGCACGTGGGCGCGGTGCTGTCCGCCGAGCTGCTCTCGGCCACCATCGGCGAGGTGCTCGCGGACGCCGGCGTCGAGGGACCGCTCGGATCCCTCCCCGAGCTCGTCGAGGCGGTCGCCCGCGGCCCCCTGCTGTTCGTCCTCAACCACGGCGACGTCGACGTCGACCTCCCCCTCCCCGGCCCGCACGTCGACGTGCTCACCGGTGATCACGCCGACGGAGCCCTCCGGGTGCCCGCCGGCGATGTCCGCGTTCTGAAGGAAAGGCCCCGCACGTGAAGTTCACCGACGGATACTGGCTCAGCCGGCCCGGGATGACGCCGCTCTACGCGACCGACGTCGACGACGTCGTCGCCGACGAGGCGGCGGGTTCCCTCACCGTGTTCGCCCCGACGGGTGTCATCCGGCACCGCGGCGACACCCTCAACCGGCCGGTGATGACCGTCCGGTTCACCTCACCCGCGCCCGGGGTCGTGAAGGTGCGGGTGCAGCGCCACGCGGGCGGCGTGCACCGCGGGCCCGACTTCCGCATCACCGGCGACGCGGCGCACCGGCCGAGTGTGTCGCTCACGGGCGATCACGGCATCCTGGATGCGGGCGACCTGCGGGTGCGGGTCTCGCGCACCGCTCCGTGGCACGTCTCCTTCGAGCAGGGCGACCGGGTGCTCACGACCTCGCTGCCGAAATCGATCGGGCACATCACGGAGGGCGAGCGCACCTGGGTGCACCAGCAGCTGTCGATCGAGCCCGGTGAGCGCGTCTACGGATTCGGCGAGCGCTTCGGTGCGTTCACCAAGAACGGGCAGGTCGTCGACACCTGGAACGCCGACGGCGGCACGTCCAGCGAGCAGGCCTACAAGTCAGTGCCGTTCTACCTCACGAGCCGCGGCTACGGCGTGCTCGTCGACAGCCCCGACGCGGTCTCATTCGAGGTCGGCTCCGAGGTGAACTCCCGCGTGCAGTTCTCGGTGCCGGGCGAGACGCTCGACTACTACGTCATCGCCGGCCCGACCCCGAAAGACGTCCTCGCGCGCTACACGTCGCTCACCGGTCGGGCGCCCGCGGTGCCGGCGTGGTCTTTCGGACTCTGGCTGACGACGTCGTTCACCGCCGCGTACGACGAGGAGTCGGTGAACGCGTTCGTCGACGGAATGGCCGAGCGCGACCTCCCGCTGTCCGTCTTCCACTTCGACTGCTTCTGGATGCGGGGGTTCCACTGGACCGACTTCGCCTGGGACGAGCGGACCTTCCCCGATCCCGACGGCCAGCTCGCGCGTCTCCATGAGCGCGGCCTGAAGGTGTCGGCGTGGATCAATCCGTACATCGCCCAGCGCTCGGCCCTGTTCGCCGAGGCCGCCGAGCGGGGCTACCTGCTGCGCCGCACCGACGGCGGCGTGTGGCAGTGGGACATGTGGCAGGCCGGGATGGCGCTCGTCGACTTCACGAACCCTGACGCCCGCGAGTGGTATGCCGGGCACCTGCGCCGGCTCGTCGATCAGGGCGTCGACTCGTTCAAGACCGACTTCGGCGAACGCATCCCCGTCGACGGTGTCGCGTGGCACGACGGCTCCGACCCCCACCGCATGCACAACTACTACCCGCAGCTCTACAACGAGGTGGTCTTCCGCGTGCTCGAGGAGAAGCGCGGCACGGGCGACGCGGTGCTCTTCGCCCGGTCGGCCACGGCCGGCGGGCAGCAGTTCCCCGTGCACTGGGGCGGCGACAACGACTCGACCCTGCTGTCGATGGCCGAGACGCTCCGCGGCGGGCTGTCGCTCGCCATGAGCGGGTTCGGCTACTGGAGCCACGACATCGGCGGCTTCGAGGGCACGCCCGATCCCGGCGTCTTCAAGCGCTGGCTGGCATTCGGGCTGCTGTCGTCGCATTCGCGGCTGCACGGGTCGAACTCGGTGCGGGTGCCGTGGGCGTTCGACGAGGAGGCCGTCGAGGTCACGCGCCGCTTCACGAATCTCAAGATGCGGCTCATGCCGTACCTCGCCCGGGTGGCCGGCGAGCCGGGCGCTCTGGGCGTGCCGATGATGCGGCCGATGGTGCTGGAGTTCCCGGGCGACCGGTCCACGCACGACGTCGACACGCAGTACATGCTGGGCGACGCGCTGCTGGTCGCCCCCGTGTTCACGCCCGACGGGAGCGTCGAGTTCTACCTGCCGGAGGGGGAGTGGACATCCCTCTGGGACGGCACCGTGCTCGCCGGCGGCCGGTGGACGCGCGAGACCCACGACTACCTCTCGGTGCCGCTCCGCGTGCGCCCGGGCACCGTGCTCCCCTGGGGGGCGGTGCAC
The DNA here is from genome assembly GCA_016807485.1 of Stenotrophomonas maltophilia. Taxonomy (GTDB): domain Bacteria; phylum Actinomycetota; class Actinomycetes; order Actinomycetales; family Microbacteriaceae; genus Microbacterium. The sequence continues at coordinate 2,358 of JACEFY010000075.1, forward strand.
GACCGTCCCGACTACGAGTGGGCCGACGGCGTGACGCTGCGCACCTTCGCGCTTCCCGACGGCTTCGACGAGGTCGTCACCGTGCCGGGTCTCGACGGGCCCGCGACGACCTACCGCGTGCGGCGGAGCGGCGCGGAGGTCACGGCGTCGAGCGACGATGCGCGCCACCCCTGGTCGCTCGAGGTCGGAGGCGTGACGGCCTCCGCCGACGGCGCCGGAGAGGTGCGCGTCTCCGCATGATCTTCCGAGACCCGACCCGGTCGCTGTCCGACCGCGCGCGCGACCTGTACGACCGACTCACCGACGACGAGCGGCTCGCGATGCTCCACCAGGCGGCCCCCGCGATCGACCGCCTCGGCCTCGCGGAGTTCCGCACCGGGTGCGAAGCGCTGCACGGGGTCGCCTGGCTCGGCGTGGCGACGGTGTTCCCCCAGCCGGTCGGCCTGGCCGCCACGTGGGACACCGATCTCCTCCGCCGCGTCGGCGAGGTCGTCTCGACCGAGGTGCGCGCGAAGAAGGCCGACGACCCGCTCGTGAGTCTCAACGTCTGGGCGCCGGTGGTCAACACCCTGCGGCACCCGGCCTGGGGCCGCAACGAGGAGGGCTACTCCGAAGACCCGCACCTGACGGCGCATCTTGCGACCGCGTACAGTCGTGGGCTCCGCGGCGACCACCCGCGCGTCTGGCGCACCGTGCCGTCGCTCAAGCACTTCCTCGCCTACAGCAACGAGACCGACCGGTCGGCGACGAGCTCGGAGATGTCGCCGCGCACGCTGCACGAAGAAGAGCTCCCCGCCTTCCGTGAGCCGATCGCCGCGGGCGTCGCCGGCAGTCTCATGCTCGCCTATAACCGTGTCAACGGCATCCCCGCCCACACCCAGCCCGAGCTCGTCGCCGAGGCGCGCTCGTGGAGCGACGAATCGATCGCGATCGTGTCGGATGCCGGTGCGCCGACCTTCCTCGTGACCATCCAGCGCGCCCAGCCCGACAGCACCCGTGCCGCCGCGGCGCTCGTGCGGAGCGGGGTCGATTCGTTCACCGACGACGACGCGGATGCCGGTCCGACGCTGCGGAACCTCCGGGCGGCGCGGGCCGCCGGGCTCCTGGATGCCGCGGACATCGAGCGCGCCGTGCGACGCCTCCTCGAGCTGCGCCTCCGCACGGGCGAGTTCGACGGCGACGACGACCCGTACCGCGCGATCCGTGCCACCGCGATCGACGCGCCCGCATCCCGGGAGCTGGCCCGCGAAGCGGTGGCCCGCTCGATCGTGGTGCTGCGCAACGACTCTGGCATCCTCCCCCTCGTCGCACCCGCGTCGATCGCGGTCGTCGGGCCGCTCGCCGACCGCGTGCTCACCGACTGGTACGCCGGCACGCCCCCGTACGTGAGCACGCCGGCTGCGGCCGTCGCCGAGCGCTGGCCGGACGCCGCGGTCACGGTCGTCACGGGTGCCGACACCGTGACGCTCCGCGCCACCTCCACCGGTCGCTACATCACGAGCGACGCGGCGGGACTGGTGTCGGCGACCGCCCAGACGGCCGGAGCCGACGCGCGCTTCGACGTCACGGACTGGGGCGACGGCATCCTGACCCTGCGCGCGCACGCGAGCGGCGCGCTCCTCACCGGCGGGGCGTGGCCGATGCGCGCCGACGCCGCGCGTGTCGGCGGATGGGTCGTGCAGGAGAGCTTCGAGCGGGTCGCCCACGCCGACGGCACCTCCTCGTTCCTGCACCGCGGGTCGGGCCGGTGGGTGCGCGTGTCGCGCGACGGCGGTCTCGTCATCGCCGATGCGGTGCGCGCGTCGGAGGCCGAGCGCTTCGAGGTGGGCGTCGTCGTCGACGGGCGCGCGGCCGTCGAGGCGGCAGCGGCCGCCGCCGAGGTCGTCGTGGTCGCCGTCGGCAACGATCCGCATCTCGCCGGCCGCGAGACCGAAGACCGCCCGCAGCTCCATCTGCCCGATTCGGCGCAGGAGATCTGGCGCGCCGCCCGCGCGGCCAATCCGCGCGCCGTGCTCGCGATCATCTCCAGCTACCCGTATGTGCTGGGCGCGGCCGACGACGCCGACACCGTCGTCTGGTCGAGCCACGGCGGGCAGGAGCTCGGACACGGGCTCGTCGACGTGCTCTCCGGCGACCGGGAGCCGACGGGGCGCCTCGCGCAGTCGTGGCCGATGGATGCCGCCCAGGCCGGCGACCTCTTCGACTACGACACGCTGCGACAGCAGGCGACGTACCGGCATCAGGGCGCGCCGTACGCGTTCGCCCTCGGCCACGGGCTCACCTACTCCACGGTCGCGTACGACCGGCTCGTGATCGATGTGCCGGATGCCGTCGCGCCGGCGCCGACGCTCCGCCATCCGGCGCTCACCCCGGCCGCCGACGAGCACCCGGTCCGGGTTCGTGTGCGGGTGCACAACACCGGTGGGCGCGTGGCCGAGGAGCTCGTGCAGGTCTATGCCCTCGCCCCGCAGGACGCCGCGCTGCCGGCGCCCCGGCGCCTGCTGGTGGCCTACGCCCGCGTGCGCCTCGCCCCCGGCGAGGAACGCGAGGTCGAGGTGGCCTTCGCGCTCGAACGGCTGGCGGTGTGGGACCGCGCGGCGCGCATGTCGGGCGCGCCCGAGGTCGAACGACGGATGCTCGGCCCGGGAGCGCTGCGCGTGCAACCGGGCGACTATCGCCTCGCGGCGGGACCCTCGGCCGACGAGCTCGCGGTGTCCGCGCTCCTCAGCGTGCGCTGAGGAGCGCGGGGGCGGCAGCGAACGCCGCGGGGTCGGCGATCACCTCGGCGAAGGCGACCTCGGCGGCCCCGATGAGCAGGCGATCCTCGGCCAGAGCGGCCGCCCGCACCTCCACGTCTTCACCGCACGCGGGCAGGGCCTGCGCCCGAACGGCGTCGGTGAAGGCGGCGGGATCGCGCTCGACGAGCATCGCGAGGAAGCCGCCCAGCACCACGACCGAGGGGTTCAGCACGTTCACCGCGTTCGCAAGCGCCGTCGCGAGGATGCGGCGCTGCCGCTCGACCTCTTCGAGCACATCCACCGAGCTCGACTGGCGCAGCGCCTCGGCGAGGGTCGGATCGTCGGCGCCGTGCAGCTGCAGTGCCGCCAGCAGGCGCGCGCGGCTCACTTCGTCCTCCAGCACCCCGGCCGGCCCCGCGCGACGGTCGGACGCCGCGGAGATGCCCGGTCGGTTCTGACCGAACTCGCCCGCATAGCCGCTCGCACCGCCGATCGAGACGCCGCTGACGACGAGGCCGCCGCCGATCCCCGATGCGCCGCCGTTGAGATACACGACGTCGTCGGCGCCCCGCGCCGCGCCGAAGAGGTGCTCCGCGTGCGCGCCGAGCGTCGCGTCGTTGCCGACCGACACGGGCAGTCCGGTCGCGTCCTGCACGAGCTCGCGGAGGGCGACGTCACTCCATCGCAGGTGCGGTGCGTGACGCACCCGGCCGTCGGCGGCGCGCACAGGACCGGGCACCGCGATGCCCACACCGACGATGCGGGCCCCGGCGAGCTCCCCCGCGCGCCAGATCTCGAGCTGCTCGGCCACGAGGTCCACCGTCTCCTGCGGGGTCAGCAGATGGTCGCGTTCGTGTCGGCTGCGGGCGCGGAGCGAACGGTCCAGGCCGACCGCCGCGATCTCCAGGGCATCCACTTCGGGGTTCACGGCGATGGCGACGACGTCGGGGTCTGCGCTCACGTTGGGCGACGGGCGCCCGGCCCGCCGCTGCGGATCCGGCGCGCTCTCGCGCGCGAGGCCCACCGAGACGAGTTCGCCGACGAGATCGCCGATCGTCGAGCGGTTGAGCGTCGTCGCGTCGGTGAGGGCCGCGCGCGAGATCGGACCCTCGAGGTGCACGAGGCGGAGGATGCGGGCGAGGTTGCGCTGGCGCACGCCCTCGGGGGCCGGAAGACTCTCCATCACACTGCGATCCTAGGGGCTACGCCCCGTTTGTTGGGGAAGGCGGGAAATCTGCGCCGCATGTTTGCGGACATCCGATCACCTGAAGCGGCCTGGACACGAGACCCGCGGGCATATAGGTTGTGCCTAACAACATTTAGCGAAGGAGCGAGATGTCCATCCCCACGCCCGCCGATCGGTTCACCTTCGGCCTCTGGACCGTCGGCTACAACGGCGGCGACCCGTTCGGTGGCCCGACCCGTCCGCCCCTCGACGTCGTCCACGCCGTCGAGAAGCTCGCCGAGCTGGGCGCCGCCGGACTCACCTTCCACGACGACGACCTCTTCGCCTTCGGGTCGAGCGACGCCGAGCGGCAGACTCAGATCGATCGCCTCAAGGGTGCGCTGGCCGACACGGGGCTGATCGTGCCGATGGTCACCACGAACCTCTTCAGCGCACCGGTGTTCAAAGACGGTGGCTTCACCTCGAACGACCGTGACGTGCGGCGCTTCGCGATCCGCAAGGTGCTGCGACAGATCGATCTGGGAGCCGAGCTCGGCGCGCAGACGTTCGTCATGTGGGGCGGGCGGGAAGGCGCCGAATACGACTCCGCGAAAGACATCCGCTCCGCGCTCGAGCGCTACCGCGAAGCCGTGAACTTCCTCGGCGACTACGTCGTCGACCGCGGATACGACATCCGGTTCGCGATCGAGCCGAAGCCCAACGAACCGCGCGGCGACATTCTCCTCCCCACCGTCGGGCACGCCCTCGCGTTCATCTCGTCGCTCGAGCGCCCCGAGATGGTGGGGCTCAACCCCGAGGTCGGCCACGAGCAGATGGCGGGGCTCAACTTCGCCGCCGGCATCGCGCAGGCGCTGTACCACGGCAAGCTCTTCCACATCGACCTCAACGGGCAGCGCGGCATCAAGTACGACCAGGACCTCGTGTTCGGTCACGGCGACCTGCACAACGCGTTCGCCCTCGTCGACCTGCTCGAGAACGGCGGACCCGACGGCGGACCGGCCTACACGGGTCCGCGGCACTTCGACTACAAGCCCTCACGCACCGAAGACGAGAAGGGCGTGTGGGAGTCGGCATCCGCCAACATGCGCACCTACCTCCTGCTCAAGGAGCGGGCCGCGGCCTTCCGCGCCGACCCCGAGGTGCAGGAGGCACTCGCGGCGGCCCGGGTCGACGAGCTCGCGCGGCCGACGTTCGACGAGGGCGAGACCCACGCCGACTTCGTCGCCGACCGGTCGGCGTATGAGGACTTCGATGCCGACGCGTACTACGGCGGTCACGGCTTCGGCTTCGTGCGTCTGCAGCAGCTCGCGACCGAGCATCTGCTCGGCGCGCGCTGACCGCACGACATGGCCGCCGTCGCGCAGGGCGTGTCCCACTTCGTGCAGACTGCGTCCCACTTCCGGTCGCTCTCAGTCGCTGAAAGCAACCGAAAGTGGGACACGCTGTGCCCGAATACCTCAGAGATAGGTTGCTGACATGGCACTCGTGATGGGCGTCGACTCGTCGACGCAGTCGTGCAAGGTGCTGATCATGGATGCCGCGACCGGAGCCGTCGTGCGCGAGGGCCGCGCGCCGCATCCGGACGGCACCTCCGTCGAACCGGACGCGTGGTGGCGTGCGCTGCAGGCGGCGATCGCCGCGGCCGGCGGAATGGACGACGTCGCCGCCTGGGCGATCGGCGGGCAGCAGCACGGCATGGTGACGCTCGACGCGGGCGGGCGGGTCATCCGCGACGCGCTGCTGTGGAACGACACCCGGTCGGGCGCGGCCGCCGACGATCTGGTGGCCGAATTCGGAGCGGCGGAGCTCGCCGGCCGCACGGGGCTCGTGCCGGTGGCCTCGTTCACGATCACCAAGCTCCGCTGGCTGCGCGACCATGAGCCCGACCATGCCGCCCGGGTCGCCGCCGTCGCCCTCCCGCACGACTGGCTCACGTGGCGGCTCCGCGGGTTCGGCCCCGACCGGCCGGAGCTCGACGAGCTCGTGACCGACCGCTCCGACGCCTCCGGCACCGGGTACTGGGCGCCGGGCGGCTACGACCGGGAGCTCCTCGTCGCGGCGCTCGGGCACGACGCGGTCCTGCCGCGGGTGCTCGGCGCCGAGGAGTGGACGGAGGATGCCGCGGGCCGTCGCGTCGCTCCC
>JACEFY010000076.1 GCA_016807485.1 Stenotrophomonas maltophilia
CGCGCTCACCGAAAGCGAAATGCCGCTCCTCTCCAACGATCCGCACCTCGGCGCCAGCCTGCCGAGCGTCTGGCATCAGGTGGGCCTCCGGTGCCGCACCGTGAGCGACGCCTGCGCCTTCGACGTCGCGGGGTTCGGCTTCTCCGGCGTGCCGGGCGTCATCATCGGCCACAACGCCGACATCGCGTGGGGCTTCACCAACCTCACCACCGACGTCACCGACCTCTACCTCGAGAAGGTGCAGGGCGACCAGTACTGGCGCGACGGGGCGCTCGTGCCGCTCGAGACGCGCACGGAGAGATTCCGCGTCGCCGGCGGTGACGACGTGACGCTGGAGGTGCGCTCCACCGTGCACGGCCCCATCGTCTCGGGCCTGACCGACGACTTCACCTCGATCGCCGACGATCCGTTCACCGGGGAGACGGATGCCGTGACCGCCCCCGCCGCGGTCCCCGACGGCGAATACGCCGTATCGCTGCAGTGGACGGCGCTCCAACCGGGAACGGCAGCCGAGGCCATCTTCGCGCTCGACACGGCGCGCGACTTCACCGGCTTCCGCGCCGCCGCGCGCCTCTTCACCGTGCCGGCCCAGAACCTCGTCTACGCCGACCGGGCGGGCAACATCGGCTATCAGACCCCCGGGGCGCTGCCCATCCGCGGCGCCGGGGACGGCTCGCTGCCCCAGCCGGGCTGGGATTCGGCGTACGACTGGCAGGGCTTCATCCCGTTCGAGGAGCTGCCGGTCGTCTTCAACCCCGAGGTCGGCTACATCGTCACCGCCAACAACGCGATCACGACCTCCGACTACCCGTACTTCCTCACGAACGACTGGGACTACGGTTGGCGGGCCGCGCGCATCACCGAGCTCCTCGAGCGCGCAGCGGCGAACCATCCGCTCACCGCCGATGACATGACCGCCATCCAGGCCGATCAGGAATTCTGGATGGGCAAGCGGCTCGCCGCCGTCTACGCCGACGTCCCGGTCGGCGGCGACGCGCAGGCCGCGGTCGATCTGCTCCGGGAATGGGATGCGCAGAACGACCCCGATTCGCCGGCGGCCGCCTACGCCAACGTGCTGTGGGACGAACTGGCGCAGGACCTCTTCGCGCGGCGCGCCGACCCCATCCCCCTGTCCGACCAGAGCCGGTTGTTCACGGTCGTCGACGGGCTGCTCGACGACCCAGACTCGCCGTGGTGGACGAACGAGGAGATCGACGTGTCGGGTCGGGATGAGATGCTCGAGCGCGCGGCGACCGACGCCCACGCACGCCTCATCGGGCTGCAGGGCGACGATCCGAGGGCCTGGCGATGGGGCGATCTCCACGCGATCACGCTGACGAGCGGGACGTTCGGCGAGAGCGGGATCGCACCGATCGAGGCGCTGTTCAACCGCGGGCCATACCCCGTCGGCGGCGGATCGTCGGTGGTCGACGCGACCGGCTGGGCCCTCGGCTCCGGCGACTTCGCGACGAGCACGGTGCCATCGATGCGCATGACCGTCGACCTCGCCGACCTCGATGCGTCGCGCTGGAACCAGCTCACCGGAACGAGCGGGCACGCCTACCACCCGAACTACATCGACCAGGTCGAGGCGTGGCAGCAGCAGCGGCAGACGCCGTGGCTGTTCACGGTGGAGAAGATCGCGGCATCCGCCACCGACACGCTCGTGCTGACGCCGGGCGGGTGACCGGGGAGCTCAGCCGCCGGCGGCGGGAGGCGTCTCGCGGCTCTCCTTGAGCTCGTCGACCAGGAGCGACTGCTCGTCGATCGTGCCGTTGCGATACGCCTGACGGCCGACCATGTGCGCCGAGAGCGGCGCGGTCGCGAGTTGGATGAGCACGACCGGCACGAGGAACGCGGCGACCTGCCACGACCCGAGCGAGAGCCCGATGGCTATGGCGATGAGGATGAGGCCCAGCACCTGCGGCTTGGTGGCGGCGTGCAGGCGGGTGGGCACGTCGCGGAAGCGCAGCAGGCCGATGGATGCCGTGAGGCACAGCAGCGCCCCGATGAGGATGAGCACCAGCACAATCACGTCGATCATTTCGCACCTCCGTCGCGGCGCGCCACGAAGCGCGCGATCGAGATCGAGCCGAACACGCCGACCGCCGCGATGATGAGGAGCACGGGCAGCGTGCGCGTGTGGTGGTTGATGGCCATCTCGGCGCCGAGCACGCACAGCACGAGCGTCAGCAGCACGTCGGAGGCCACCGCGCGGTCGAGGATCGACGGCCCCGTGATGATGCGCCAGACCGTCAGCAGCGCGGCGATGCCGAACACGACATAGATCACCGTCAGCAGAATGCTCATACCGCCTCCGAAGAATCTTTCTTGTGGATGCCGGTGGCCTGCACCGCCGCGACCTGCGCGCGCGATCCGACTGCGCGGACGATGCGCTCTTCCCACTTCTGCACGGCGCGGCGCTGATGTTCGAGCTCGGTGTCGGTGCGGACGCCGAGGACGTGCAGGTAGAGGATGCGGCGGTCGCGGTCGATGTCGACGATGAGCGACCCCGGGATGAGCGAGGCGGTCACGGCGACGTGGGTCATGATCAGGTCGTCATCGGTGACGAGGGGGACCGCCATGATGGCGGTGCCGGGACGCGCCGGCGACAGCACCTGCCAGGTCACGGTGAGCGAGCCGCGTACGAGCGCCACGAGGAACTCGAGGAAGAAGATGACGCCCCACCACAGGTTCACGCGGCCGGAGAGCTCGACCGGCGGCAGGCGGAAGACCAGTGTGACGAAGATCGCCACGATGATGCCGGTGAGCGCGGCGAGCACCGTGAACTGCCCCCACAGCAGCATCCACAGTGCGACGAGCCACACGAAGAACGGGAGCTGTCGCCAGACGGCGGAGACGACGGTGGCGGGGCTCACGACGACACCTCCTGCTCGAGCTGGACGAGCGTCACCGGCTGCTGCAGCGCGTCGCCGATCCGGGCGCACAGTTCGTAGAGGGGTCCGGCGAAGAACGTCAGCGCGAGGGTGATCGCGACCATCCCGGCGGTCGTCGCCGTCATGATGCGCGGGATCGCCCGGCGCTCGTTCTGCTCGTCGGCCGCCGGCGCCTCGTCGAGGTACGAGATGCGGTCGATCACGGCCGTCTCGTCGGCGTTGTCGTCGTCTTCGCGCCAGAACGCCAGATTCCACGCGCGCATGAGCGTGTACAGCGTGAGGAGCGACGTGACGATGCCGCCGATGATGAGCGTGTACATCAGGGGGGTGCCCACCTCGGCCGCCGCCTGGAAGAGCGCGAACTTGCCGATGAAGCCCGAGAAGGGCGGCAGGCCACCGAGGTTGATCGCCGGCAGGAAGTACAGCACCGCGATCACGGGCGCCGCCCGCATGAGGCCTTTGACCTTGAGGATCGAGGTCGAGCCGGCGCGGCGCTCGATGAGCCCGATCGCCAGGAACAGCGTCGTCTGCACGACGATGTGGTGGACCATGTAGTAGATCGTCGCTCCGAGGGCGAGGGGCGTCGCGATCGCCAGCCCGAACACGAGATAGCCGACATGGCTGACGAGCGTGAACGACAGGATGCGTTTGAGCTCCGCTTGAGCGACCGCTCCCAGCACGCCGACGATCATCGTCGCGAGCGCCGCGATGAGCAGCAGGGTGTTGACGTCGTTGTCGCGGAAGATCTGGGTCTCGGTGCGGATCATCGCGTAGACGCCGACCTTGGTCAGCAGCCCCGCGAAGACGGCCGTGACGGGGGCGGGCGCCGTCGGATACGAGTCGGGCAGCCAGAACGACAGCGGGAAAACGGCCGCCTTGATGCTGAACGCCAGCAGCAGCATGAGGTGGAGCACGAGCTGGGTCGACTGCGGCAACTCGCCCATGCGCTCGGCGAGCTGGGCGATGTTGACGGTGCCGAGGGCCCCGTAGATCGCCGCGATCGCCGCGAGGAAGATGATCGACGACACGAGCGAGACGACGATGTAGACGACGCCCGTGCGGATGCGGTTCTCCGTCGACCCGAGCGTGATGAGCACGTAGGAGGCGACCAGCAGGATCTCGAAGCCGACGTAGAGGTTGAACAGATCGCCCGCGATGAACGCGTTGAAGATGCCCGCCGCGAGGATCAGGTACGAGGGGTGGAAGATCGTGACGGGCGTGTCGTCGTCGCCGTCGGCGGCGCCCTGACCGACCGAGAAGAGCAGCACGGCCAGGAGCACGATGCTCGAGATGACGACGAGCAGCGCGGCGAGCCGGTCGACGTAGAGCACGATCCCGAAAGGCACCGGCCATCCGCCCACCGAGACGGCGATCGACTGCCCCGTCGCGTCGACGGTGTACAGCAGCACCGCGGCGATCGCGAGCACGAGCGTCAGGGTGGCGATCGAGACGCCGACCTGCACCCGCCGCTGACGACCGAAGATCAGCACGAGCGCCGCGCCCAGCAGGGGCAGCGTCACGATCAGGGGCACGAGCGCGCTCATCGCCGATCGCCTCCGTCCGGAGTGTCGGTGGGCGCATCATCGCGGATGCCGTCGATGTCACGGTGGTGGAGCACGGTGATGGGCGCCGTCGCCGTGCCGATGAAGTCGGTCGTCGCGTCGTCGTCTTCCGGGGTGATCTCGTCGTCGAGCGCGTCTTCGTCGACGGGTGTGCGAGCGCGCAGGGCGACATCCTCTTCGTCATCGAGCACGGTGTCGGCCTGTCCGAGCTGCCACGAGCGGTAGATCAGGGCCAGGAGGAACGCCGAGACGGCGAAGGTGATGACGATGGCGGTGAGCGTCAGCGCCTGCGGGAGCGGATCGCTCATCTCTTCGGGCGACGCCGCCGCGCCGAAGAACGGAGCGACACCGGGCCTTCCCATGACGACGAGGAGGAAGAGGTTGGCGGCGTTGCCGAGCAGGAGGAAGCCGATGAGCACGCGGGTGAGGCTCCGCTCGAGCATCGCGTACGAGCCGGCCGCGAACAGCGCGCCCATGATGATGATCAGGATGAGGGAGACGCTCATGACACGCTCACCCCCCGCTCGCGCTGCTCCTGTGCCTGGCGGTCGACCTCGCCGCCGAGAGAGCGCAGGACGTCGAGCACGAGGCCGATGACGACGAGGTACACGCCGATGTCGAAGATCGTCGAGGTCACGAACTCGATGTGCCCGATGACGGGGATCTCGGCCTCCCAGAACCAGCTCGTGAGCGGCGCGGCGCCGAACAGCAGCGGCACCAGCGCGCATCCGACGGCCAGGGTCATGCCGACCCCGAGCAGGCGTCCGGCGTCGGTCGGTGCCGCCGCGCCCAGCTCATAGCGACCGCCCGCGACGTAGCGCATGACGAGGGCCATGCCCGCCACGAGCCCGCCGGCGAAGCCGCCGCCGGGAAGGTTGTGCCCGGCGAAGAGCAGGTAGATCGACACGAGGATGATCGTGTGGAAGAGGATGCGGACGATCACCTCGAGCATGATCGAGCGGTTCTCGGGCCGCATCCGCTGCCCGCCGACGAGCCAGGCCTGCCGCGTGCTGTCCGGCCGAGCCGAACGCGGACGCGGACCCTCCTCGGTCTCGACGAGCGGGCGACGCGTGCGCGTGACGCCGGTCGGGAGCGGCGAGATCGCACGCGAGAGGAGGTCGGAGCGGTGGGTGACGAAGACGAGCGAGGCGACACCCGTCGCCGCGAGGATGAGCACCGACAGCTCGCCCATCGTGTCCCAGCCGCGCAGGTCGACGAGTGCGACGTTGACGACGTTCTTGCCGTGTCCGATCTCGTACGCCAGCTCGGGGAAGCGATCGGAGATGGGATCGGCGACGCGGGCGCCGGTGGCCACCAGGGCGACGAAGGCCATCGTGACCCCGACCCCGATCGCGAGGACGGCGCGGGCCACGGGCCACACCGACGCGTTGTGCTCGCCGAGCCGCGCGGGGATGCGCCGCAGCACGAGCGCGAAGGCGACGAGGGTCACCGTCTCGACGAGGATCTGGGTGAGCGCCAGGTCGGGGGCGCCGCTCGAGGCGAACAGCAGCACCATCCCGAGGCCGGTGACCGACACCAGCACGACACCCGTGTACCGCTTGCGCGCCCGCACGGCGACGAGCCCGGCGAGGATCATGATGGGCGCCACGACGATCTGCATGGGGGTCTGCCAGGCGTCGAGCTGGACGTTCCAATCGGACATCCCCGCGATGAGGGCCGTGCCCTCGGCGGCGACGAAGACCACGAGGATCGTCCCGACGTAGAGCGGCAGCGAACCGCGCTGGGTGAAGGTCGTCGTCCAGGTCGACACGCGGGCGATGCCTCGGAGGGTGGCGTTGTAGACGTCGGCCGCCGAGAAGGGCAGCACTCGGCGGGGCGCCCAGGCGAAGCGCACCTGCGCGAGGAAGAGCAGCACCCCGAGGGCGATCGACCCGAGCGACAGGAAGAGCGCCGGCTCCCACCCGTGCCAGAGCGCGAGATGGTACGGATGCTCGGAGACGCCGGCATCCGCCGCCTGATCGGCGTAGCCGACGATCGCGGTGTCGACGGCGGGAGCGAGCAAACCGAGGACGAGCGTGAGGCCCGCCAGGAGAACCGGCGCCGCGAGGAAGCCGATGGGCGGGTCGGGCCAGGCGGTGGCCGCGCGCGGGGCGCCGTCGGCATCCGTCCAGGACTGCCCGATGAGCGCCGAGCCCACGACGGTGCCGCGTGGGTCGGTGACGAGCGAGCCGTTCGCCTGAGCCGGGGCGACTGCCTGGCCGATGCCGGTGATGAGCAGCGTGTAGCCGACCCCGAGGACGAGGGTCGCGAGGAGCATCGCCCGGACGGCGACGAGGGCGGTGCGGAAGGTCGTGCGGGTGGCGGACATGGTCCTTTTCTCCGGATGCGGGGCTCAGAAGCCCGGGATGAGGCTGACGACGAGGTCGATCAGCTTGATGCCGACGAACGGGGCGATGACCCCGCCGAGGCCGTAGATCAGCAGGTTGCGGCTGAGGGTCTGCGACGCGCTCGCTGCGCGGTAGCGCACGCCCCGGAGCGCGAGGGGGATGAGGAAGACGATGACGACCGCGTTGAAGACGATCGCGCTCGTCACGGCGGATGCCGGGGAGTGCAGCTGCATGATGTTGAGCGCCTGGAGCCCCGGGAAGATCCCGACGAACATGGCCGGGATGATCGCGAAGTACTTCGCGATGTCGTTGGCGAGCGAGAAGGTCGTGAGCGCGCCGCGCGTGATGAGCAGCTGCTTGCCGATGCGGACGATCTCGATGAGCTTCGTCGGGTCGGAGTCGAGGTCGACCATGTTGCCGGCTTCTTTCGCGGCGGAGGTGCCGGTGTTCATCGCGACGCCGACGTCGGCCTGCGCGAGCGCGGGCGCATCGTTGGTGCCGTCGCCGGTCATGGCGACCAGGCGCCCGCCGGACTGCTCGCGGCGGATGAGCTCGAGCTTCTGCTCGGGGGTTGCTTCGGCGAGGAAGTCGTCGACGCCGGCCTCGCGGGCGATCGCCGCCGCGGTGAGCGGGTTGTCGCCGGTGATCATGACGGTGCGGATGCCCATGGCGCGCAGCTCGACGAACCGCTCGCGTAGGCCCTCCTTGACGACGTCGGCCAGCTGCACGACGCCGAGCACCCGTCCCGTGCCGCCCGACAGGGTGGCTACCGCGAGCGGTGTGCCGCCCGCCTGCGCGATGCGGTCGGCTGCGGCGGTGACCTCCGCGCGGCGCGCGGCGCTCAGGGCCACGCCCTCGCCGGCGAGCCAGGCGAGCACGGCGGATGCCGCACCCTTCCGCACGAGCGTGCCGTCCGTGAGGTCGAGCCCGCTCATCCGGGTCTGCGCCGTGAACGGCACGGCGACGGCGCCGGCGGGTGCGGTCGCGGCGACGCCCTGGGCGGCCGCGAGCTCGACGATCGAGACGCCTTCCGGTGTCGGGTCGGCCAGCGACGACAGCGCCGCCGCCTGGGCGAGCTCGGTCGGGGTGACGGCATCCATCGCCACGAAGTCGGTCGCGCGACGGTTGCCGTAGGTGATCGTGCCGGTCTTGTCGAGGAGGAGCGTCGACACGTCGCCGGCGGCTTCGACCGCGCGCCCCGACATCGCCAGCACGTTGCGCTGCACGAGTCGGTCCATCCCCGCGATGCCGATCGCCGACAGCAGCGCCCCGATCGTGGTGGGGATGAGGCAGACGAGCAGCGCCACGAGCACGGGGATGGAGACGGGCGCGGCGGCGTACGACGCGATCGGGTTGAGGGTGAGCACCACGACGACGAAGACGATCGACAGGCTCGCCAGCAGGATGCCGAGGGCGATCTCGTTCGGCGTCTTCTGCCGCGCGGCACCCTCGACGAGCGCGATCATGCGGTCGACGAAGGTCTCGCCCGGCCGAGAGGTGATTCGCACGACGATGCGGTCGGAGAGCACCCGCGTGCCGCCAGTGACCGCCGACCGGTCGCCCCCGGATTCGCGCACGACCGGCGCCGACTCG
>JACEFY010000077.1 GCA_016807485.1 Stenotrophomonas maltophilia
CGCCGACGCGGCGATGGCACCGGCATCCGTCGCGACCGTGGCGACGGTCGTCGTGAGCGTTCCGGCGGCGGCGTTCCACGCACACGTCAGCTGCACCTGCGGCTGCAGCGCACCCACGAGCGCTGTCGCGGTCGTCGTCGGCGCGTCCTGCGAGGGGGTCAGGATCGCTCCGTCGGAGAAGCGCAGGGCAGCCCAGAGAGCTTCGCCGTAAAGCTGATCGCACTCGGTGGGCGCGCCGGTCGGATCCGCCTCCGGCCCCCCGGCGACGGGCGCGGTCGCCTCACCGGTGCCGCCGACGGTCCCCCCGAACCACGAGACGGATGCCGGGAACAGCGGCACCGCGAGGAACGCCAGAGCGCCGAGGGTCGCCGCGCATCCGATGCCGACCACCCACGCGATGAAGGCATTCCTGCCGCCGACCCGGGCCATGACTCCACGCTACGTGGCGGACGTGCGGGATCACGGCGGACACGGCGAAGGGCCCCGGGATCGTGAGATCCCAGGGCCCTTCTGACTCATGCTCAGTTGTAGGTGCCCGGCGTGAAGTCGTCGGTCGAGAAGCTGTCGAAGTCGACGTAGCTCAGGTCATCGCCCGAGTACGCACCGTCCGAGGCGAAGATGCGGTTGGGGTACCGCTCGCTCTTGGCCTCATCCGTCGCCTCGACCACGACGTTGCGGTACTTCGCAAGTCCGGTTCCGGCGGGGATGAGCTTTCCGATGATGACGTTCTCCTTGAGGCCCACGAGCGGGTCGCTCTTGCCCTGCATGGCCGCCTCGGTGAGGACGCGGGTGGTCTCCTGGAAGGAGGCCGCCGACAGCCACGACTCGGTCGCGAGCGACGCCTTCGTGATACCCATCAGCTCCGGACGACCCGACGCGGGGCGCTTGCCCTCGGCCACGGCCTCGCGGTTGATCTGCTGGTAGCGCTTGAAGTCGACGAGCTCGCCGGGCAGCAGCGTCGTGTCGGCGTGGTCGACCACGGTGACCTTCCGCAGCATCTGGCGCACGATGACCTCGATGTGCTTGTCGTGGATCGGCACACCCTGCGAGCGGTAGACGCCCTGGACGCCGCCGACGAGGTACTTCTGCACCTCGCGGGCACCCATGACACGCATGACCTCCTTGGGGTCGAGCGTGCCCACCAGGATCGGCTGACCGACGGTGACCCGCTGGCCGTCTTCGACCAGCAGCGTCGCGCGCTTGAGCACGGGGTAGACGTGCGGCTCGTCGCCGTTGTCCGGCGTCAGGATGACCTTCTTGGCCTTGTCGGTCTCGTCGATCTTGATGACACCGTCGGCTTCGGCGATCGGCGACGCGCCCTTGGGGGTACGCGCCTCGAACAGCTCCTGCACACGCGGCAGACCCTGGGTGATGTCGTCGGCAGACGCCGAACCACCCGTGTGGAAGGTACGCATCGTGAGCTGCGTGCCGGGCTCACCGATCGACTGGGCCGCGATGATGCCGACGGCCTCGCCGATGTCGACGAGCTTGCCGGTCGCGAGCGAACGGCCGTAGCACTTCGCGCACACACCGACGGCCGAGTCGCACGTGAGGACCGAGCGGACCTTGATGGTCTCGACACCGGCGCCGACGAGCTTGTCGATCAGCACGTCACCCACGTCCTCGCCGGCCGAGGCCACGACCTCGCCCGAGGGCGAGACGGCGTCGGCGGAGAGGGTGCGGGCGAACACCGAGTTCTCGACGTTGGCGTCGCGGACGAGCGTTCCCGTCGAGTCGGTCGCCGCGATCGTGAACTCGAGCCCCTTGCCCGTGCCGCAGTCGTCTTCGCGGATGATGACATCCTGCGAGACGTCCACGAGTCGACGCGTCAGGTAGCCCGAGTCGGCGGTGCGGAGAGCCGTGTCGGCCAGACCCTTACGGGCACCGTGCGTCGCGGTGAAGTACTCCGCCACCGACAGCCCCTCGCGGTACGAGGAGATGATCGGACGGGGCATGATCTCGCCCTTGGTGTTGTTGACGAGGCCGCGGATACCGGCGATGTTCCGGATCTGCAGCCAGTTTCCACGGGCACCCGAGGTCACCATGCGGTTGATGGTGTTGTCGGCCGGGAAGTTGTCGCGCATGGCCTGCTGCACCTCGTCGGTCGCTTCGGTCCAGATCTTGATCTGCTCCTGGCGACGCTCGGCATCGGTCACGAGACCCTTGTCGAACTGGTTCTGCACCTTGGTGGCGAGCTTCTCGTACTTCGAGATGATCTCGCCCTTGTTCGGCGGCGTGAGGATGTCGCTGAGCGCGACGGTCACACCCGAACGGGTGGCCCAGTAGAAACCGGCATCCTTGATGCGGTCCAGCGACGCGGCGACCTCGACCTTGGGGTACTCCTCGGCGAGCTTGTTGACGATCTGCGACAGCTTGCCCTTGTCGGCCTGTTCGCGGACGAACGGGTAGCCCTTGGGGAGCGTGTCGTTGAAGATCGCCTGACCGAGCGAAGCGTCCAGGAGGCCGTGACGCTCGTAGCCCTCGGGAGCTTCGCCCTCGAGGAACGTCAGACCCGGAACACGGATGCGGACCTTGGCCTGCAGGTCGAGGGTTCCCTCGTCCTTGGCGAGGATCGCCTCGCCGACCGAGCCGAACACGCGTCCCTCGCCGGCCGCACCTTCCTTGACCGTGGTCAGGTGGTGGAGGCCGATGATCATGTCCTGCGAGGGCAGGGTCACCGGGCGGCCGTCGGACGGCTTCAGGATGTTGTTCGACGCCAGCATGAGGATGCGGGCCTCGGCCTGCGCCTCGACCGACAGGGGCAGGTGGACGGCCATCTGGTCACCGTCGAAGTCGGCGTTGAACGCCGCGCAGACGAGCGGGTGCAGCTGGATCGCCTTGCCCTCCACGAGCTGAGGCTCGAAGGCCTGGATGCCGAGGCGGTGGAGCGTCGGCGCGCGGTTGAGGAGCACGGGCCGCTCGCGGATGATCTCCTCGAGCACGTCCCAGACCTCGGGACGCGTGCGCTCGACGGCGCGCTTGGCCGCCTTGATGTTCTGGCTGTGACCGAGGTCGATCAGGCGCTTGATCACGAACGGCTTGAAGAGCTCGAGCGCCATCTGCTTGGGCAGACCGCACTGGTGGAGCTTGAGCTGCGGGCCGACGATGATGACCGATCGTCCCGAGTAGTCCACGCGCTTGCCGAGCAGGTTCTGGCGGAACCGGCCCTGCTTGCCCTTGAGCATGTCGGAGAGCGACTTCAGCGCACGGTTGCCCGTGCCGGTGACGGGGCGCCCACGGCGACCGTTGTCGAACAGGGCGTCGACGGCCTCCTGCAGCATCCGCTTCTCGTTGTTGACGATGATCTCGGGGGCACCGAGGTCGATCAGGCGACGGAGGCGGTTGTTGCGGTTGATGACGCGGCGGTACAGGTCGTTCAGGTCGCTGGTGGCGAAGCGGCCACCGTCGAGCTGCACCATCGGACGCAGCTCCGGCGGGATCACCGGGACGACGTCGAGCACCATGGCGGCTGGGCTCATGCCCGTCTGCAGGAAGGAGTTGACGACCTTGAGGCGCTTGATCGCACGGATCTTGCGCTGGCCCTTGCCCTCCGAGATCTGCAGGTGCAGGTTCTCGGCCTCGGCGGCCAGGTCGAACGCCTGCAGGCGGCGCTGGATCGACTCCGCGCCCATGTAGGCCTCGAAGTACTGACCGAACCGGTCCTGCAGCTCGTGGAAGACGTCGTCCTCCTGCTTGAGCTGACCGACCGACAGGCCACGGAACTCGTCCCACATGCGCTCGAGCTTGGCGATCTGCTCGTCGGCACCCTTGCGGATGAGGGTCATGTCCTTCTCGGCGGCGTCCTTGACCTTCTTCTTCTGGTCGGCCTTGGCGCCCTCCGCCTCGAGGGCTGCGAGCTCCTCCTCCAGCTTCTGGAGGCGGGCGGCGACCTTCGCGTCGCGGCGGTCGCCGAGGTTCTTGATCTCCAGGCGCAGGTTCGACTCATGGGTCGGCAGGTCGCGGTGACGTGCATCCTCGTCGACCGAGATCACCATGTAGGCGGCGAAGTAGATGACCTTCTCGAGGTCCTTCGGCGCCATGTCCAGCAGGTAGCCGAGGCGCGAGGGCACGCCCTTGAAGTACCAGATGTGGGTGACGGGGGCGGCGAGCTCGATGTGGCCCATGCGCTCACGACGGACGGAGCTCTTGGTGACCTCCACGCCGCAGCGCTCGCAGACGATGCCCTTGAAGCGCACGCGCTTGTACTTGCCGCACGCGCACTCCCAGTCGCGCGAGGGTCCGAAGATCTGCTCGCCGAACAGACCGTCCTTCTCGGGCTTCAGGGTGCGGTAGTTGATGGTTTCGGGCTTCTTGACCTCGCCGAAGGACCAACGACGGATGTCGTCGGCGGTGGCGAGACCGATGCGAAGCTGATCGAAGGTGTGTGACTCGAGCACTGGTTCTCCTGTGTCGGAATTCTCTTGAGGGGTGGCCGAGATCAGATCTCGTCGATGGACGAGGACTCGAAACGGCTGGAGATGTTGATGCCGAGCTCTTCCGCCGCGCGGAAGGCCTCATCGTCGGTGTCGCGGAGGTTGACCTCGGTGCCGTCGGCCGAGAGGACCTCGACGTTCAGGCAGAGCGACTGCATCTCCTTCATGAGCACCTTGAAGGACTCGGGGATGCCGGGCTCCTGGATGTTCTCGCCCTTGACGATGGCTTCGTAGACCTTCACGCGGCCGACGATGTCGTCGCTCTTGATGGTCAGAAGCTCCTGGAGCGCGTATGCGGCGCCGTAGGCCTCGAGGGCCCACACCTCCATCTCACCGAAACGCTGGCCACCGAACTGCGCCTTACCACCCAGCGGCTGCTGCGTGATCATCGAGTACGGACCGGTGGAGCGGGCGTGGATCTTGTCGTCCACGAGGTGGTGCAGCTTCAGGATGTACATGTAGCCGACCGAGACGGGAGCCGGGAAGGGCTCGCCGGAGCGACCGTCGAAGAGCAGGGTCTTGCCCGACCCGTCGATGAGGCGCTCGCCGTCGCGGTTGGGGCGGGTCGAGTTGAGCAGACCGACGATCTCGTCCTCGCGCGCACCGTCGAACACCGGCGTCGCCACCTTCGTGCCCGGGGCTGCCGCACGGGCATCCGCCGGCAGGTCCTCGGCCCAGGTCGGCGAGCCGTCGACCTCCCAGCCCTGCTTGGCGATCCACCCGAGGTGGGTCTCCAGGACCTGGCCGAAGTTCATTCGACCCGGGATCCCGAGCGGGTTCAGCACGATGTCGACCGGCGTGCCGTCGGCGAGGAAGGGCATGTCCTCGACGGGGAGGATCTTCGCGATGACGCCCTTGTTGCCGTGACGGCCGGCGAGCTTGTCACCCTCGGTGATCTTGCGCTTCTGGGCGATGTAGACCACGACGCGGCGGTTGACGCCCGAGCCGAGCTCGTCGTCGCCACCCTCGGCGTCGAACTCCTTGACGGCGATGACCGTGCCCTGCTCGCCGTGGGGCACCTTCAGCGAGGTGTCACGGACTTCGCGGCTCTTCTCGTTGAAGATCGCGCGGAGCAGGCGCTCCTCGGCCGACAGCTCGGTCTCGCCCTTGGGCGTGACCTTGCCGACGAGGATGTCACCGGGACGCACCTCGGCGCCGATGCGGACGATGCCGCGGTCGTCGAGGTCCTTCAGCAGGTCGGGGCTGACGTTGGGGAGGTCACGGGTGATCTCCTCCTTGCCGAGCTTCGTGTCGCGGGCGTCGACCTCGTACTCCTCGATGTGGATCGAGGAGAGGGTGTCGTTCTTGACGAGCTCCTGGCTGAGGATGATGGCGTCCTCGAAGTTGTGACCCTCCCACGTCATGAACGCCACGAGGAGGTTCTTGCCGATGGCCAGCTCGCCGTTCTCGGTGGCGGGGCCGTCGGCGATGACCTCGCCGACCTCGACCCGCTCGCCCGCCGAGACGATGACGCGCTGGTTGTAGGAGTTGCCCTGGTTGGAGCGGTCGAACTTGCGGAGGAAGTAGTCCTTCGTGCCGCCTTCGTCCAGCTGCACGGTGACGACGTCGGCGGAGACCTCGGTGACGACACCGGCCTTGTCGGCGGTGACCACGTCACCGGCGTCGATGGCCGCGAAGCCCTCCATGCCGGTTCCGACGAGCGGCGAGTCGCTGCGCAGCAGCGGCACGGCCTGACGCTGCATGTTGGCACCCATGAGGGCGCGGTTCGCGTCGTCGTGCTCGAGGAAGGGGATGAGCGACGTACCGACCGACACCATCTGGCGCGGGGAGACGTCCATGTAGCCGATCTCCTCCGCGTGGAAGAGGTCGACCTCGCCACCGTCGCCGCGGCGTGCGAGCACGCGGTCCTGGGCGAACGAGCCATCCTTCTTCAGCTCGGCGCCGGCCTGCGCGACGATGAACTCGTTCTCCTCGGAGGCGGTGAGGTAGTCGATGTTGTCGGTGACCTTGCCGTCGACGACGCGGCGGTACGGGGTCTCGATGAACCCGAACGCGTTGATGCGCGCGAACGACGCGAGCGAGCCGATGAGGCCGATGTTCGGGCCTTCCGGGGTCTCGATCGGGCACATGCGGCCGTAGTGCGACGGGTGGACGTCGCGGACCTCGACACCGGCGCGCTCACGGCTCAGGCCACCGGGGCCGAGCGCCGAGAGGCGACGCTTGTGGGTCAGACCCGCGAGCGGGTTGTTCTGGTCCATGAACTGCGACAGCTGCGACGTGCCGAAGAACTCCTTGATCGCGGCGACGACGGGGCGCACGTTGATCAGGGTCTGCGGCGTGATCGCCTCGATGTCCTGCGTGGTCATGCGCTCGCGGACGACGCGCTCCATGCGCGACAGACCGGTGCGGACCTGGTTCTGGATGAGCTCGCCGACGGCGCGGATGCGACGGTTGCCGAAGTTGTCGATGTCGTCGACCGACAGGCGGATCTCGGCGGGCTTGCCGGCGCGGACGCCCGGGATCGAGACGTCGCCGCGGTGGATCGCGACGAGGTACTTGATGGTCGCGACGATGTCCTCGACGGTCAGCACCGAGTCGCTCAGCGGCTTGTCGAGCCCCAGCTTCTGGTTGATCTTGTAGCGACCGACCTTCGCGAGGTCGTAGCGCTTGGAGTTGAAGTAGAAGTTGTCCAGGAGCGCGCGGGCGGCCTCGGCGGCGACCTGCTCGCCCGGACGGAGCTTCCGGTAGATGTCGCGGAGCGCATCCTCCTTCGTGAGGATGGTGTCCTTGGACAGCGTGTCTTCGATCGACTCGTAGCCGGCGAACTCGGCGAGGATGTCCTCGCTGGAGAGGCCGAGCGCCTTGAGGAAGACGGTGACGGACTGCTTGCGCTTGCGGTCGATGCGCACGCCGACCTGATCGCGCTTGTCGATCTCGAACTCGAGCCAGGCGCCACGGCTGGGGATGACGCGCGCCGAGACGATGTCCTTGTCACTGGTCTTGTCGGGGGTCTTGTCGAAGTAGACGCCCGGCGAGCGGACGAGCTGCGACACGACGACACGCTCGGTGCCGTTGATGATGAAGGTGCCCTTGCCGGTCTGGAGCGGGAAGTCGCCCATGAAGACCGTCTGGGTCTTGATCTCACCGGTGAGGTGGTTCATGAACTCGGCCTCGACGTACAGCGGCGCGGCGTAGGTCTTGCCGCGCTCCTTGCACTCCTCGATCGAGTACTTCTCCGGCTCCAGGTACGGGTTCGTGAAGCTCAGCTGCATCGTCTCGCCGAGGTCTTCGATCGGGGAGATCTCCTCGAAGATCTCCTCGAGCCCGCTTGTGGACGGCACGTCGGTGCGGCCGGCCTCCGTCGCCTCGGCGACGCGGGCCTTCCAGGCCTCGTTACCGACGAGCCAGTCGAAAGACTCCGTCTGAAGCGCCAGAAGGTCGGGGACCGTCAGCGTGTCGGAGATCTTGGCGAACGAGAGACGCGAAGCGCCTCGGCCGTTCTTGGGGGTGGTGGTGGAATTGGTTGCGTTGCGCGCAGCAGCCAAGGGGATTACCTCCGTGAGCCCGGGCAGGGGCCGGTTCCTTGTCGTCAGGTGGAGTGCTCCCGAATTCCCGAAACCTGACGCACGCGCCGCCGGAGCGGGGGCTGCAGGCACAAGCCGACCACCATATGAGGGCATGGGGGAAGGGAGCGCAACTACCAACTATATGCCGCACGACGCGCCATGGCAAGAGGGATCCTTGACGAGTTTCGGATGCTGCGGTATAAACGCGCGCCGGCCGCTCGCCGCGCGCGATCAGCGCGCGTGGCGGAAGCGGATCGGCGTGCCCGGCCGCGCCTGCGCGAGACGGTCGCGCGTCGCGTCGGTGACGACGGCGATCACCGGATAGCCGCCGGTCACCGGCGCGTCGGGCCCGAGGACGACCGGACGCCCGTCCGGGGGCACTTGGACGGCGCCGGGCAGCATCCCCTCGCTCGGCACCTCCCCCGT
>JACEFY010000078.1 GCA_016807485.1 Stenotrophomonas maltophilia
TCACCGAGCGGCTCGACGACGTGTGCGGCACCTGCCGCGAGGTGCACGACGCCGTCGACGAGGAAGACCCGACGAGCGCCGACATCCTGCACGGCGTGCTCGAGCGCCTCGAACAGCTGTCCTGGATGGTGAGCGCGGAGAACCGCACGCCGAAGAAGCGCTGAGCCACCCGCACGCAGAACGGCCCGCCCCGATCATCGGTGGCGGGCCGTTCTCGCGTGCGGTCACATGTCGGACGGCGTCCACTCCGAGACGTTGTCGAGCGCGGCGACCTCGTCGGCGGTGAGGTCGGTGCGGGCGCCGTCGAGCAGGTCGGCCACCTGCGTGAGCTTCGACGCCGACGCGATCGGCGCCACGACGCCGGGCTTCGCACGCAGCCAAGCGAGCGCGGTGGCCGCGATCGAGACGCCGTGCCCCTGACCGATGCGGTCGAGCTCATCGATGATCTGGATGCCCTGCGGCGTCGCGTAGGTTGCGGCGGCGGCGGCGCGCGGCGACGACTGGCCCTCGGCATCCGTCGAGCGGTACTTGCCGGTCAGGAACCCCTTGGCGAGGGCGAAGTACGGCACCAGGCCGAGGTTCTCGGCGGCGGCGAGGGGCACGATGTCCTGCTCGATCTCGCGGTGCACGAGGTTGTAGTGCGGCTGGATCGCCACCGGCTCGGCAACCCCGAGATCCCGGGCGATGCGCACCCACTCGGCGATCCGCTCGGCGGAGTAGTTGGAGACGGCCGTGTAGCGCACGAGCCCGTCGGCGACGAGCCGGCCGAAGGCGGCGACGGTCTCCTCCAGCGGCGTCTCGGCGTCGTCGAAGTGCGCGTAGTAGAGGTCGATCTGCTCGACGCCCAGGCGCTGGAGCGACGCCTCGGCCGCGGCGCGGACGTTGCCGGCACTCAAGCCCTTGAAGTCGGGATGCTGGCTGACCTTGGTCGCCACGGTGACGCCCTCGGGCCGCCGAGAGGCGAGCCATTCGCCGATGATCGTCTCGCTCTCGCCCCCCGTGTGCCCGGGCACCCAGGCGCTGTACGAATCTGCGGTATCGATGAAGTCGCCACCGCCCGCGTGGAACGCGTCCAGGATCTGGAACGAGGCGTCGCGGTCGGCGGTCCAGCCGAACACGTTGCCGCCGAGGGCGAGGGGGAAGACGTCGAGGTCGCTGCTGCCGATGCGGGTCATACTCCGATCCAAGCATGCGCACGCCGGCGCTATTCCACAGGCCACGCTCCGGTCCATTCATCGGAATGGATGCCGGGGGCGTAGCGTTGCAGTCATCATGCGCAGCTTCGGAACCCTCTCCTTCGGCCACTACGGCCCGCTCGGCGGCGGCCGACAGCTCACCGCCGGCGACTCGATGCACCAGGCGATCGACCTCGCCCAGGGCATGGACGACCTCGGCGTCAACGGCGTCTCGTTCCGCGTGCACCACTTCGCACGCCAGCAGGCCGCGCCCATGCCCCTGCTCGCCGCGATCGCGGCGACCACGAAGCGCATCGAGGTGGGTACCGGCGTCATCGACATGCGCTACGAGAACCCGCTCTACCTCGCGGAGGAGGCGGCCGCCGTCGACCTCATCTCCGACGGCCGTCTCGCCCTCGGCGTGAGCCGCGGGTCACCCGAGACCGTCGTGCGCGGCTACGAGGCTTTCGGCTACTCGGGCGAGGACCCGCGCGGAGCCGACCTCGCGCGCGACCACTTCGACCTGTTCCTGCGCGCCATCGAGGGCGAGGGTCTCGCCGAACGCGACGCGCAGAGCCCCTTCGGCGGGGGGAGCGGCCTCCAGCGGATCGAACCGCACTCCGAAGGACTCCGCTCGCGCATCTGGTGGGGCGCCGGCACGCGCGAGACCGCGGAATGGGCCGGCCGCACAGGCGTCAACCTCATGTCGTCGACCCTCCTGACCGAAGCCGACGGCCGGCCGTTCGACATCCTCCAGGCCGAGCAGATCGAGCAGTTCCACGCCGCGTGGCGCGCCGCAGGTCACGCCGGCACCGCGCGCACGTCGGTGAGCCGCTCGATCTTCCCGATCACGACGGCGGAGGACGAGCTCTACTTCGGTCGCGCGAACGAGGGCGACGGCATCGGGTACATCGACGGTTTCCGGTCGACGTTCGGCAAGACGTACGCCGCCTCCCCCGAGGTGCTGGTCGAGCAGCTGCAGCAGGATGCGGCGATCGCCGCCGCCGACACCCTCATGCTGACGATCCCGAGTCAGCTGGGCGTCGAGTTCAATCTGCGGATCATCGAGTCGTTCGCGACGCACGTTGCCCCTGCGCTGGGATGGGTGCCGACCACCGTCACGGCGTGATCTCAGCCGCACACCAGCCGGAACCGCTCGCACACGACAGGTAACGCCGCGTCGAAGCCGCGAGGGCTGTGCGCACGCCAGAACCGTTCGTGCGCCTCGCGCCACCACGCCAACGAGAGGTCGCCCTCCCCCTCCGCGTGCGCATGCGCTTCGCTGACGTCCTCGAAAGGCACGACCTCCACCGCGAGCGTCTGGATGACGGCGCGAGGGAGACCGCGACCGTCGAGCACGATGCTGAAGTCGCCCTCGGCGGGCACCGGGTCGCCGTCGGCCTCGTAGTCCCAGAGCGATGAGGCCGTCGCCGTCTTCACCCCGGCGAGCACCAACGCGAGCAGGCGATCCGCCTGATCCGCGCCGGCGCCGAACGCCCACGCCTCGGGGATTTCCTCGGGAAGTCCGGCGACTTTCGCGCGGGATGCAGCCCAATAGGACGCGACTCTCTCATCGACGCTCATCCCGTCACCCTAACCACCCGAGCGCGATCGACGACGCCACTCGCCGCCCGCACCAGCGCGGCTTCCGGCGGGCCGGAAGAAATCTAAGGCATCCCGCTCTGGCGCTCGCGACCCGCGCCGTGAATAATATGAGGTATGACCACAGGCGTCCCCACGGGATACAGCGCGATCTCCAGCTACTCGCGGGTGGAGATCCTCCATCTCGTGCAAGAGCGTCCGCAGCGTACGGTCGCCGAGATCGTCGACGCGACGGGCCTGCATCCCAACACCGTGCGTGAGCACCTGCAGCGTCTCACCGACGACGGCTACATCGTCTCCGCGACCGAGCACCGCAAGACCCGCGGCCGGCCGCGCGTGCTCTACAGCGCCGCCGACGGCGACGGCGCCTCGAGCGCCGTACAGCGCCGGAAGGTGCGCGCCGCCGCCGAACGCGGCGACCTCATGCGCCGGGTCCTGCCCGGCCCGGCTCCCGAACTCGGCACCGACGCCCTCCACCAGGTCGACGCCCTCGTCGAAGACCTCATCGACGCCGGCTTCGACCCGCTCGTCGACGAGGCCGCCCTCACCGTCGACCTCACCCCGTGCGCGCAGGCCACCGCGCAGGCCGGCCACCGCGACGTGCTGTGCAGCGTGCACCTCAGCCTCATGCAGAGCGTGCTCAACGAAGCCGGCGGCCCGCTGTCCGTCGACGGCATGCGCTCCTCGTGCGACCCGCGGGAATGCGTGGTGCAGCTCCTGCACGCCGGCGGCCGCCCGTGAGCGGCATTTTTCACGGCCGCAGGTCTCTCGATCCTGAGCGGATGCTGAGTACCTTCAGTTCCATGGAAGACCCGACCAGGGGGAGGACACGGCATGGACTTTCTTGATCCGCTGCTGCTCGCACGGTGGCAGTTCGGTCTGACGACGCTCTACCACTTTCTCTTCGTGCCGCTGACTCTCGGCATGGCGCTCACCGTCGCGATCTTCCAGACGGCGTGGTACCGCACCGGCAACCTGAAGTGGCTGCACCTGACTCGGTTCTTCGGCAAGATCTTCCTGATCAACTTCGCCATGGGCGTCGTCACCGGCATCGTGCAGGAGTTCCAGTTCGGCATGAACTGGTCGTCGTACTCGCGCTTCGTCGGCGACGTGTTCGGCGCGCCCCTCGCCTTCGAGGGCCTCATGGCGTTCTTCTTCGAGGCGACGTTCATCGGCCTGTGGATCTTCGGCTGGAACAAGCTGCCCAAGGGCCTGCACCTCGCGAGCATCTGGATCGCGACCATCGGCGCGTGGTTCTCGGCCTACTTCATCCTCGCGGCGAACGCCTTCATGCAGAACCCGGTCGGCTATCAGATGGCCCAGGACGGCGGCCGCGCCGAGATGAACGACTTCTTCGCGGTCTTGACCAACCCCGTGGCCCTCGCCGCGCTCCCCCACACGCTCTTCGCCGCGTTCATGATGACCATGGGCGTCATCATCTCGATCTCGGCCTGGCACCTCATCCGCAAGCAGAACGTCGACATGATGCGCACGTCGCTGCGCTATGGACTCTGGGGCATGATCGTCGCGTTCGTGGGTGTCGCCCTCTCCGGCGACCAGCTGGGACTCGTGATGGTCCAGACGCAGCCGATGAAGATGGCCGCCGCGGAGGCGATGTTCGACTCCGCCTGCGGCGCGAACGCCTCGTTCTCGATCTTCACCCTGGGAACTCCCGACGGCACGAGCGAGCTCTTCTCGATCCGCGTGCCCTACCTCCTCGCCTTCTTGTCGACGCATTCGCTCGACGGCTGCGTCGAAGGCATCAACGACCTCAACGCCCTCTACACGAACGAGCTGTTCCCGCAGTTCGCCGATCAGGTCGACGGCAACTTCGCGCCGATCCTGTGGGTCACCTACTGGTCGTTCCGCTGGATGATCGGCCTCGGCGGCATCGCCGCACTCACCGCCGTCGTCGGCCTGTGGCTGACGCGCAAGAAGGCGAAGCGCGATGTGCCGAACTGGGCATGGAAGCTCGCCATCTGGGCGTGGCCGGCCTCGCTCTTCGCCATCCTCGTCGGGTGGGTGTTCACGGAGATGGGCCGCCAGCCGTGGATCGTCTTCGGTCTCATGCTGACGGAAGACGGCGTCTCGCCGAGCGTGCCCGGGTGGACGGTACTCATCTCGCTGATCGCCTTCACCGCGATCTACGCCGTGCTGGCCGTCGTCGAGGTGGGCCTCATCATGAAAACCTCCCACCAGGGACCCGATCCTGTGCCCGAGCCGGGCAGCCCCGAGGCCGAAGAACTCTCGGTCGAGAACACCCCGACGACGGTCTACTAGGAGCGCACGATGGATCTCGCATACGTCTGGTTCTTCATCGTCGGCGTCCTCTTCGTCGGATACTTCGTCCTCGACGGCTTCGACTTCGGGGTGGGGATGTCGCTTCCCTTCCTCGGAAAAGACGATGTCTCGCGCCGACAGATCATCAACACGATCGGCCCGGTCTGGGATCTCAACGAGACCTGGGTGATCGTCGCGGGCGCCTGCCTGTTCGCCGCATTCCCCGAGTGGTACGCGACGCTGTTCAGCGGCTTCTACCTCGCCCTGCTCCTCATCCTGCTCGCCCTCATCCTTCGGGGTGTGTCGTTCGAATACCGCCATCAGCGCGACGGCCTCCGCTGGAAGCGGGGATTCGACCGGATGATCGTCATCGGCTCCGCCGTGCCCGCGTTCCTCTGGGGTGTCGCAGTGGCCAACATCGTGCAGGGGGTGCCGCTCGACGCCGACCACGAGTTCACCGGATCGCTCCTCACGCTCCTGAACCCCTACGGCCTCCTCGGCGGCCTGACGACCCTCCTCCTCTTCTTCACGCACGGCGTCTACTTCGTGGCGCTGAAGACCGACGGCCAGGTGCGCACCGATGCCCGCCGCCTCGCGGCGCGCTCCGGCATCCTCACCGTCCTGGTGGCGGCGGTGTTCCTGATCTGGACGATCATCTCGGCCATCGGCGCGGGCGCCCCGCTCGTGACCCTCGTGATCTTCTGCGCGGCGGCCGCAGCGGTGCTCCTCATCGGCTCCGTCCTCGCGAACGCGCGCGATCGTGAAGGCTGGGCCTTCGGATTCGGCGCGGCCACCGTGGCCTTCGCCGTGCTGACGCTGTGGCTGGCCCTCTTCCCGAACGTCATGCCCTCCACGACCGACCCGGCCTTCAGCCTCACGATCGAGAACGCGTCGAGCACCGACTACACACTCACGATCATGACCTGGGCGGCCGTGATCTTCCTGCCGCTGGTGCTGCTCTACCAGGGCTGGACGTACTGGATCTTCCGCAAGCGGGTGACCCGCACGACGATCGAGAAGGCCGCGGCGGTCGCCCACTGACCCGCGCGCGCCGCGCGGTAAGGCAGGATCGAAGGATGCCGGATTCCGAGGAGGACGCCGCCCCCGCACGGGCGCGGCCCGTCGATCCGCGGCTCCTCCGCTACGCGACGGCGTCGCGCGGCTTCTTCGTCGCGATCGCGGCGATCGGGCTGCTGCAGACGCTCGTGATCGTCGCGTTCGCGGGGCTGCTCACGCAGGCGATCGTGGGGGTCGTCTCCGGGGATGACGTCACGGCGGTGCTCGTGTGGCTCGCCGCGGTCGTCGCCGTGCGCGCCGGTCTTCTGTGGGCGCGCGAGGTGATCGCGGCCCGCGCCGCGGCGCGGGTGGAGCTGCAGCTGCGCGCACACCTCGTCGCCGCCGTCGGCGTGCTAGGGGCGAGCTGGCTCGGCACCGCCAACACCGCACGGCTCGCAGTCACCGCGGGCCGCGG
Source organism: Stenotrophomonas maltophilia (assembly GCA_016807485.1). Taxonomy (GTDB): domain Bacteria; phylum Actinomycetota; class Actinomycetes; order Actinomycetales; family Microbacteriaceae; genus Microbacterium. Next base: position 6,529 of record JACEFY010000078.1, read on the forward strand.
CCTCGACGCCCTCGACGCCTACTTCGGCCGCTATCTCCCGCAGCTCGTGCAGACGGTCATCGCGACGCCGATCCTCATCGCGGTCATGTGGTGGCAGGACTGGATCTCGGGCCTCATCGTCGTGCTCACCCTGCCGCTCATCCCCGTGTTCATGGTGCTGATCGGCCTCGCCACCCGGGCGGTGCAGCAGAAGCAGTGGGCGACCCTGCAGACGCTGGCCGCGCGGTTCGCCGACACCGTCCACGGGCTCTCCACGCTCACCGTGTTCGGGCGGCAGCACCGCGCGGCGGCATCCATCGATCGGGTCACCGACACGTACCGCAAAGAGACGATGCGGGTGCTCCGCGTCTCGTTCCTCTCCGGCTTCGCGCTCGAGTTCCTCGCATCCATCGCCGTGGCGATCGTCGCCGTCACGATCGGCTTCCGCCTGCTCGACGGCTCGCTCGCCCTCGGCGTCGGGCTCTTCGTCCTCCTCCTGGCTCCCGAGGCCTACCTGCCGATGCGCCAGGTCGGCGTGCAGTTCCACGCCGCCGCCGAGGGGGTCGCCGCGACGGAAGACGTCTTCGCCGTCCTCGACGCCGCCCGCGCGCTCCCGGCGACCTCCCCCAGGCCGGCGCCCGCTCACGCGACCGGTCCGCTCGAAGTCACCGATGTCCGCGTCCGGCGGGGCGACCGCGTGCTCCCGCCCGTCTCGTTCGAGGCCGCCGCGGGCACGGTCACGGTCATCGACGGCCCGAGCGGCGCCGGCAAGTCGAGCCTCCTCGCGGCCCTCCGCGGCGCTGCGCCGTTCGAGGGGACCATGACGCTCGGCGGCGCGGATGCGGCATCCCTGCCTCCCTCCACCTGGTTCGCCTGGGCGGGGCAGGATGCCGGGCTCATCGCCGGCACGATCGCCGACAACGTGGCGCTGGGCGATCGCTCCCCCGACATCGCCCTCGTCGCGCGGTGCCTCGGACAGGCGTGCGCGGGCGACCTCGACCCGCTGCGCGAACTCGGCGTGCAGGGTGCCGGACTCTCGGGCGGGCAGGCGCAGCGGGTCGCGGTCGCGCGGGCGTTCTATCGCCGCGCACGCGGCTGGGGCGCGGTCGTCGCCCTCGACGAGCCGAGCGCCGCGCTCGACGCCCACACCGAGAGCGCACTGTGGAGAGCGGTCCGATCGCTCGCCGACGACGGGGCGATCGTCCTCCTCGTCTCGCACCGGACGTCCGCGCGGGAGATCGCCGACCGCGTGGTCACACTGCGCTCGGCGGAGGTGCGCGCATGACCACCACCGACGTCCTCCGCGGCGCCATGCCGCCCGCCCGGCGCTTCTGGCCGGGCGCGGCCGCGGGGTTCCTCTCCGAGGCATCGGCGGTCGCGCTCCTCGCCGTCAGCGCGTGGCTGATCGTGCGCGCCGCCGAGCAGCCGCTCGTGCTGTACATCTCACTCGCGGTCGTGGGGGTGCGCGCGTTCGCGCTCAGTCGGGCGGCCTTCCGCTACGTCGAGCGGCTCGCCGGGCACGATGCCGCCCTCCGACAGCTCGCCACGACCCGGACCGACCTCGTCCGCCGGCTCATCCCGCTCGCCCCGGACGGCCTCACGCGCACGAGCCGAGGCTCGATCCTCGGATCGCTCGTCGACGACGTCGACGAACTGCAGAACCTCCCTCTGCGCGTCGTGCAGCCGCTCATCGGCTCAGCGGCCGTCGCGCTCGCGGCCGTGGTGCTCGTCACCGTCATCCATCCCCCCGCGGGCCTCACCCTCCTCGCCTGTCTCGCGGTGGCAGGCCTCGTCGCCGCGGGGTGGGGCTGGGCGGCCGGCGGACGCGCCGAGCGGTCGATCGCGCCGCTCCGCGGGCGGTTGGCCGA
>JACEFY010000079.1 GCA_016807485.1 Stenotrophomonas maltophilia
TCGGGGCGCATCCGCAGCGCCTCGCGGACGAGCCGCGCGAGCGATACTTCGCCGGCGCCCTCGAGATTGGGCTGGCGGGCTTCGAGCCGAACGTGATGGGGATGGCGGATCCGCAGCTCGGCGACGTCCTCGATCGTGATGATCCGCTCCGTCGACGGCACCCGGCTGAGAAGGGCGGCGAGGAGGGTCGTCTTGCCGGTGCCGGTCGACCCGGTCACGAGCAGGTTCGCGCGGTCGGCGATGAGCCGCTCCAGCCTCGCCCCCGTCGCCGCGTCGAACATCCCCCGGCGGCCGAGGTCGTCGAGCTCCGGCAGATGGACCTGCGGCAGTCGGATCGAGACGGCGGCGCCCCCGCAGGCGACGGGGGCGAGCACCGCGTGCACGCGCGCGCCGTGCTCCCACCGCACGTCGACCAACGGGGTCGCGTCGTCGAGGTGCCGTCCGCCGACCGCGATCAGGTCCACCGCGAGGGCACGCACCCGATCGTCGTCGAGCGCCCATCCCGCCACACGTTCGGCGCCTGCGCCACGGTCGGCGTAGAGACCGTCGACGCCGTTGATGAAGACGTCGGTGACGTCGGGGTCCGAGAGCAGCGCGCGGAGCGGGTCGAGCGCAGCATGCGCGGGCAGCACCCGACGGCGCGCCGGCTCACGCGGCGCAGCGCTCGCGCGCGCACCGCTGCGACGCACGGCTTCGGGCGGGGCGCCCCGACGCGGGCGGACGACGAACGGATCGGACATGCCCCGACGGTAGGTCGTGCGCCGTCACCGTGGCGGCGCCGGACGGCGATCGGTGGACAGATCGCCCGATCGCCTCGCTGGGGAGGAGGCGATGCCGGAAAAAGGTGGCGGCATCCCATCGGGGGGTATGGGATGCCGCCACGCGCAGGCGTCCCGAAATGGGGGGGTGATCGGGAACCTGCGACGCCAGAATCGAAGTTCGGCCGCGAACGAGCATACGCAACCTCGCGCGCGGCGCGGAACACGCACGGCCGGTGAGACCCGATATATCTCTGCAGCGCGACGCCGGCCGCGCCACCTACTATCGGCGGTAGTGACCGCGGCGCCGGCGCCGTTAGATTTCGACGCATCGTCGGCATCCCCGCCTGTCTCGGGGCGGCCGAAGCCCCGTTCACGCCGCAAAGGAGCGCGCATATGAGCAGCCAGATCGATCACCTGCCCAGCGAATCACGCCGGTTCGCCCCCTCCGCCGAGTTCGCGGCGGATGCCGTGGCCACCGCCGATCTCTACGACCGGGCCCGCGCGGACCGCGAAGGATTCTGGGCCGACCAGGCCCGCGAGCTGGCGTGGAGCACGCCCTTCACGCAGACGCTCGACTGGTCGAACCCGCCGTTCGCGCAGTGGTTCGCCGACGGTGAGCTGAACGTCGCGTACAACTGCCTCGACCGTCACGTCGAGGCGGGCCTCGGCGACCGCGTGGCGCTCCATTGGGAGGGTGAGCCGGGCGATTCGCGCCGGGTCACCTACGGCGAGCTCACGGATGAGGTCAAGCGCGTCGCCAACGTGCTCGAGGGGCTCGGCGTCGGGCCCGGCGACCGCGTCGCGATCTACCTGCCGATGATCCCCGAAGCGGTGGCGGCCATGCTCGCCGTCGCGCGGATCGGCGCCATCCACTCGGTGATCTTCGGCGGATTCTCCGCCGACAGCCTGCGGTCCCGCATCGACGACGCCGGCGCGAAGCTCGTCATCACCTCCGACGGCGGCTATCGGAAGGGCCGCGTCTCGCCGCTCAAGCCGGCCGTCGACCAGGCGCTCGGCGATCGGGGGGCCGGGCCCCAGGAGAGCGTCGAACACGTGCTGGTCGTCCGGCGCACGGGCAACGAGGTCTCCTGGGATGCCGACCGCGATGTGTGGTGGCACGAAGCGGTGCCGGCGGCATCCGCCGACCACGTCGCACCGCCCTTCCCCGCGGAGAACCCGCTCTTCATCCTGTACACCTCCGGCACGACCGGAAAGCCCAAGGGCATCCTGCACACGTCCGGCGGGTACCTCACGCAGGCAGCCTTCACGCACAAGGTCGCGCACGACATCCACCCCGAGACCGATGTGTTCTGGTGCACGGCGGACATCGGGTGGATCACGGGGCATTCGTACGTGGTCTACGGCCCCCTCGCCAACGGGACGACGCAGGTGATGTACGAGGGGACGCCGGACACGCCGCACCCCGGGCGCTGGTGGGAGATCGTCCAGAAGTACGGGGTGACGATCCTCTACACGGCCCCGACGGCCATCCGCTCGTTCATGAAGCTCGGCCGCCAGATCCCCGAGCAGTTCGATCTGTCGTCGATCCGCCTCCTGGGCTCGGTCGGCGAACCCATCAACCCGGAGGCGTGGATGTGGTACCGCCACGTGATCGGCGCCGACACCGTGCCGATCATCGACACGTGGTGGCAGACCGAGACGGGCGCGATGATGGTCTCCGCGCTTCCCGGAGTGACCGAGACGAAGCCCGGCAGCGCCCAGGTGCCGCTCCCCGGGATCGGCATCGACGTGGTCGACGACGACGGCAACCGTGTCGGCAACGGCAATGGCGGGCTTCTCGTGATCACCGAGCCGTGGCCCTCGATGCTCCGGGGCATCTGGGGCGATCCGGAACGGTTCACGGAGACGTACTGGGAGAAGTTCGAGAAGCAGGGGTACTACTTCGCGGGCGACGGCGCGCGGCTCGACGAGGACGGCGACATCTGGTTCTTGGGTCGCGTCGACGACGTCATGAACGTCTCCGGCCATCGCCTGTCGACCACCGAGATCGAGTCGGCGCTCGTCGGCAACGAGGCTGTGGCGGAAGCCGCGGTCGTCGGCGCCTCCGATGAGACGACCGGCCAGGCCGTGGTCGCCTTCGTCATCATCAAGCAGAGCTATCTCGACGCGCACTCGCCGGAGGGACTGGCCGGCACGCTCCGCCAGTGGGTGGGCGAGCAGATCGGGCCCATCGCCCGCCCGCGCGACGTCTACATCGTCGGGGAACTCCCCAAGACCCGGTCGGGCAAGATCATGCGCCGGCTCCTGCGCGACGTCGCCGAAGGCCGCGAGGTCGGTGACACCACGACCCTCGCCGACACGGCCGTCATGAGCGTGATCTCGGCGCAGGTCAAGTAGCGCATCCGCCGTCGGCTCCGATGTGCGTCGGAGCCGACGGGGCGGTCACTCCCAGGCGAAGACGACCTCGACCTCGACGGGGCTGTCGAGCGGCAGCACCGGAACGCCGACCGCGGAACGGGCATGACGTCCGGCGTCGCCGAACACATCACCCAGCAGCTCGCTGGCGCCGTTGATGACGCCCGGCTGGCCGGTGAACTCCGGCACGGAGGCGACGAAGCCCGTGACCTTCACGACGCGGGTGAGCCGGTCCACTCCCCCGACCGCGGCGGCGGCGGCCGCGATCGCGTTCAGCGCACTCTGCCGCGCGAACGCGGTGGCGTCCGCGGCATCCACCGTGCCGCCGACCTTGCCGGTCGCGGGAAGGGCGCCGGCGACCATGGGGAGCTGCCCCGACGTGTACACGAGGTCGCCGTGCACGTTCGCCGGGATGTACGACGCCACGGGCGGCACGACCGGCGGCAGCTCGATGCCGAGTTCGGCGAGCCGCGCCGAGACGGATGCCGGCGCGCTCACGCCTGGCCCTCGAACTGCTGTGCGGCGACCGCTGAGGCGCCGAGGCCGGCGTTGGCCGCTCCGCCGCCGGAGGGGCGCTTGAAGTAGGCCACGAGCCCGCCCTCGGGGCCGGGCACGACCTGCACGAGCTCCCAGCCCTGCTTGCCCCAGTTGTTGAGGATGGCGGCGGTGTTGTGGATCAGAAGGGGTGTGGTGAGGTACTCCCACGTGGTCATCGAGGCTCCCGGAGGTGACGGCGCGCAGGCGCGGATGGCGGGTCCTACCGAGGGTTCCCCCAGGTATCTCCCCTACGATCAAGCCTATGCCTCAACACAAACGGACGGCCACCGGTGTGCTCGGCGGCTTCGCCGGCCTGGTCGGCCTGAGCGCGATCGCCGGTGTCCTGATCACCGCGACCGTGACCCCCGCCATCGCCGTGTCCGGATACGCCGCCACGAGCGCGCTGGACACCTTCGACAACATGCCGGGCTTCCTCCAGGTCGACCCGCTCATGCTGCCGACGGAGATCTACCGCAAGGACAGCGCGTGGAACGACGTGCTGATGGCGCAGTTCTACGACCAGAACCGCATCCCGGTCACGTGGGACCAGGTGAACCCCGTCATGTTCGACGCGATCACCTCCAGTGAGGACAAGAACTTCTACACGCACGGCGGGGTCGACCTCGTCGGCACCCTCGGCGCGCTCGTCGGCAACGCCTCCAGCGGCGGCAACCGCGGTGGCTCGTCGATCACCCAGCAGTACGTCAAGAACGTGCTGCAGCAGAACTGCGAGTCCGAGGCCACCAACGACGAGCAGGTCAAGGCCTGCTACACCGCGACCACGGTCAACAAGGGCTCGGAGGGCTACCAGCGCAAGCTCCAGGAGATGCGGTACGCCATCCAGCTCGAGAAGCAGACGTCGAAGAACGACATCCTGCTCGGGTACCTCAACATCACCAACTTCGGCGGCACGGTCTACGGCATCGGTGCGGCCGCACAGCGCTACTTCAGCACGGATGCCGCGAACCTCACCATCGCCCAGGCGGCGACGATCGCCGGCATGGTGCAGGAGCCCAACACCTACCGCATCGACAAGCCGGGCGGATCGGCGACCAACAAGGCCGGTGAGCCCATCAACAGCGAGGCCGACGGGTACAAGCTCACCCTCGACCGCCGCAACTACGTGCTCGGGCGCATGCTGGAGGACGGCAAGATCTCCCAGGCCGAGTACGACGAAGCCCTGGCCACACCCATCACCCCCGCGATCACGACGCGCGACCAGGGATGTCAGACCGCCGTCGGCGCGGAGTTCTTCTGCGAGTACGTGGTCTCCCAGATCAAGACCAACCCGTCGTTCGGGGAGACCCCCGAAGAGCGCACGGCGAACCTCCGCCGCGGCGGGATGAAGATCTACACGACCCTCAACGCCGACCTCCAGCAGGTCGCGCTCGACGCGATATCGATCGTCCCGGCGTCCCGTCCGGACATCGACCTCGGCGCTTCCGGCGTGCAGGTCGAGGTCGGCACCGGGCGCGTGCTGTCGATGGTGCAGAACCGCCCCTACAGCGCCCTCGGCGACGACACCGGCACCGTGACCCCCGTCAATTACAACGTCCGCGAGGCCAACGGCGGCGGCGGGCACTCCGCCGGCTCGACCTACAAGGTGTTCAGCCTCATCAACTGGCTCGAGCAGGGACACTCCGTCAACGAGGTGATCAACGGGCGCGTCGGCACGAAGAAGGTCATCAACTGCGACGGTCAGATCCAGACCGTGAAGACCGCGAACGGGCAAGACGGCGCCGTCGGAAACTTCGAGGGCAACAACGGCTACAACGGCACGGTGTACAACTTCACCCGCGACTCGCTGAACTCCGGCTTCATCGCGATGGCGGAGAAGATCTCGGTGTGCAGCACCAACCAGGTCGCGATGAAGCTCGGCGTCATGCGCAGCGACGGCACGCCTCTGGACCAGGTGCCGGAAGGTTCTCTGAACTCGCCGAACCAGGCCTACAACGTCCTCGGCGACGCCGCCGTCGCGCCGATCGACATGGCCGCGGCTTACGCCTCGATCGCGGCGAACGGCATCCTCTGCCAGCCGAAGTCGATCGACAAGGCGCTCGACAAGGACGGCAACGACATCACGCCGCAGACGACCTGCGAGCGCGTCATGTCCGAAGGCGTCGCCTCGACGGCCGCGTACACGCTCGTCGGAGTGATGAGCGGAACGGGTAGCGGCGCGCGCATCGGCGACGGCGTACCCGTGTTCGGAAAGACCGGCATCCACGAGTACGAGCAGACCTGGATGGACGGCGCGTCGACCAAGGTCGCCACCGTCGTGTGGGTCGGCAACGTCAAGGGCCACGCGAAGCTCGACCGGTACCGCGAGAGCGGGTACACGCTCGCGCGCATCCGCAACGGCATCTGGCCGAAGATGCAGGGTGCCGCCAACGCGATGTACGGCGGCGACGCGTTCCCGCAACCCGACCCGAACCTCACGAAGCAGGTCCTTACGACGTTGCCCTCGGTCATCGGGCAGTCGGTCGACCAGGCGCAGCAGACCCTCCAGGCGGCCGGATTCTCGGTCGTCGTCGGCGACGCCGTCGACGGCGTCGAGTCGGCCGGTACCGTGATCCAGCAGAGCCCGGGCGCGGGGCGCGTCGCGGGTGGGACCACGGTGACCATCAACCCGAGCAACGGTCAGGGCGTCGTGGTGCCCGGCGTCAGCGGCACGCCGGAGGAGGCGCAGCGCGCGCTTCGCGGCGCGGGCTTCGGCACCGTCACGCTCCAGTGCACCGCCTCCGACGGGGCGAATGCCCCCACCGTGACGGGCACCGATCCGGCGACCGGAACGGTCGTGAGCCGCAACGCCTCCATCACGATCAACTACCAGGCCAAGAACTGCAACGGCAACCCGTGACCTCCGGTTCGAGAGTCGCCCTCGCCGCCGCCTCGGCGGCGGGGGCGACGGCCCTCGGCGCTGCCGGGGGGGGGACGTGCATCGAGCGCTTCCTCTTCACGGTGCGCCCGCATACGCTCGCCGTTCTGCCCGCGGGCGCGCCGTCGGTGACGGTGCTCCACCTCTCGGATGCGCACATGGCGCCCTGGCAGCACCGCAAGCAGGACTGGATCGCCCGTGTCGCGGAGGAGGTGCAGCCGGATCTCGTCGTGAACACCGGCGACAACCTGGGTCACGCCGACGGGCTCGCCGGCATCCGCACGGCCTTCGCACCGCTGCGCGGCGTGCCGGGGGTCTTCGTGCACGGCTCGAACGACGTCGTCGGACCCTCCGCGCGCAACCCGCTGCTCTACTTCCAAGGCCCCTCCCAACGGGAGTTCCGCGCCGAAGAGCTCGACACCCCCGCGATGGACGCGTACTTCACCGATGACCTGGGCTGGACCGGGCTCAACAACGCCGCGACGTCGCTGGAGGTCGCCGGCCTCCGCATCGACGCGTTCGGCGTCAGCGACGCGCACCGCGACTGGGACGACCTCGACGCGCTGCCGGAAGCCCTCGCGGCACTGCACCCGGCGCGGCTCTTCGGACGACCCCGTCCCGCCGACCTCACCCTGGGCGTCACCCACGCGCCGTACCGTCGTGTGCTCGACCGGTTCGTCGAGCTCGGCGCCGACGCGATCCTCGCCGGCCACACGCACGGTGGACAGGTGCGCGTGCCGTTCGCGGCGAAGGCGCTCGTCGCGAACTGCGACATCCCGCTCGATCAGGCTCGGGGTCTCAGCTCCTGGTCGCACGCCGGGCACACGGTACCGCTCAACGTCTCAGCCGGCCTCGGGCACTCCATCTACGCCCCCGTGCGCTTCGGATGCCGCCCTGAGGTCTCGGTGCTCACTCTGCGCGCCGTCGATTCGGCGTGACGGGCGTTCCGGGGTAGACTCGGAGGGTTGCCACGGGGTGTGGCGCAGCTTGGTAGCGCGCGTCGTTCGGGACGACGAGGCCGCAGGTTCAAATCCTGTCACCCCGACCACAGAGAGGCTCCGCCACGGCGGAGCCTCTCGTGCAGATCCCCCCGATCGGAGCCGCGCATGTCCACGCCCCGCCTCGTCGCCTTCGACCTCGATGACACCCTGGCGCCGTCCAAGAGCGCGATCGACGACCGCATCGGTGAGCTGCTGATCGCCCTCGCACAGCGCGTCGAGGTCGCCATCATCTCCGGCGGTCAGCTGCAGCAGTTCACGGCGCAGGTCGTCGACCGCCTCCCTGAGGTGGATGCCGGCATCCTCGATCGCTTCCACCTCCTGCCCACGTGCGGCACGCAGTACTACCGGCTGACGGGCGACGGCATCACGACCGTCTACGCACGGTCGCTGACCGACGACCAGAAGTCGCGGGCGCTCCAGGCCGTCGAGACCGAAGCGCGTCGTCTCGGTCTCTGGGAGAGCGAGACGTGGGGCGAGATCCTCGAAGACCGCGGGTCGCAGATCACATTCTCCGCTCTCGGACAGACGGCGCCCGTCGCGGCGAAGACCGCGTGGGACCCGACGGGCTCGAAGAAGAACGCGCTGCGCGCAGCGGTCGCCGCCCTCCTCCCCGATCTCGAGGTGCGCTCCGGCGGGTCGACGTCGGTGGACATCACCGAGCGCGGCATCGACAAGGCGTACGGCATGGGCCGACTGTCCGAGGAGACCGGCATCCCGCTCGACGACATGCTGTTCGTCGGCGATCGACTCGACCCCGACGGCAACGATTACCCCGTGCTCGCGATGGGCGTCGCCTGCCAGGCCGTCGAGGGC
>JACEFY010000008.1 GCA_016807485.1 Stenotrophomonas maltophilia
TGTTCATCGCCCTGCCCCTGGTCGCGACGATCGATCCCGTGTCGGCGGGTGTCGCGCTGCTCCTCGAACTCCCGCTGCTGCTCGCGGCGGGCCTCGGCTGGCGGCGGTTCCGGATCCGCACGCTGCCATTGTGGATCGCGGCACCCGCGACAGCCGTCACGATCGCGCTCTACGGCCAGGTGGGCGGTGCGGTGCTCTTCGAGTGGCTGTTCATCCGGGTCAGCGAAGGGTCGCTCGCGCTCGCGCTCGCGGCGTCGCTGCGGGTCCTCGCGATCGGGCTCCCCGCGGTCGTCCTGTTCGTCACGGTCGACCCGACCGACCTGGCCGACGGCTTGGCGCAGATCGTGTGGTTGCCCGCGCGGTTCGTGCTCGGCGCGCTCGCCGGCATGCGGATGCTGGGGCTGCTGGCCGAGGACTGGCGCGCGCTCGCACTCGCCCGGCGTGCCCGCGGCGTCGCCGATCGGGGCCGCGTCCGACGTGCCGTCGGGATGGCGTTCGCCCTGTTCGTGCTGGCGATCCGCCGGGGATCGGCGCTCGCGACGGCCATGGAGGCGCGCGCTTTCGGGGCGCCCTCCGTCCGCACCTGGGCGCGACCGTCGCGTCTCCGCGGCGGCGACATCGCGCTCATGCTCGCGGGGCTCGCGATCTCCGCAACCGCTCTCGCGGTCTCGGTCGCCGTCGGCGCCTTCCACCCGATCTTCGGGCCTGTCTGACACGGCGTCGCGCGTGTGCTGAGATGAGCTGTGCCACACGATCGTCGTCGCGTCGGACCGCTCAGCGCGGTCGCCACGCCCGAACCCGCGCTCGCTTTCGGTGACATCGCGCTCCATCACGTGCGACTCGACCCTCGGGGCCTGACCCTGCACGTCGGGGACGCACCGTCGAGCTTCGTGCCGTGGGCCGACATCCGTGAGATCCGAGCCGACACTCCCACCACCTGGTGGCCGTCTCCGGCGTTCGCCGACACCGCCATGGCGCTCATCGACGGGCTCTTCGGCGGAGGACCATCCGAATCCGCGGAGACCCCGACGTTCGCGCTGCGTCTCGCCGTCGCCGACGGCGAGACGGTCGAGTGGCGGGTGACGACGCGCTATCTGTGCGGCTATCGCCGCACCGACGCCGCCCTCGCCGCGCGCCTCCTCGATCATCTCGCGTCGCGACCGGAGGAGCGCATCCTGCTCGCCCAGTCCCTCTCGCCCGCGGAATGGCTCGCCCGCATCCCTCGCGCCGAGCGCTGACGCCCGTCGGCGAACCACCACACCGCTCCCGAATCACCACGGGTCGCACGCGCAGAGGATGGTGATCCGTGCGGGAGTTGGTGATCCGCGAGGTGGATGTGCGCGGTCAGGTCGCGTTCCAGAGGGCGCGGTAGTAGGCGAGTCGTTCGCGGTCGGGTTCGACGCCGTAGGCGGAGATGAGCGCGTCGGTCCAGCCCGGACCGTAGTTCCATTCGGTGCTCATCGCGGCGACGGCGATGTCGGCCCAGCGGTCGCCGACACCGAGCGCGCCGAGGTCGACGTGCGCGACCCAGCGCCCGTCGTCGCTGAGGAGGGTGTTCGGGCAGCAGGCATCGCCGTGGCAGACGACGAGCCGGTCGGTCGGCGGGGGAGTGCGCAGCGAGTCCGGCGCCATGATGCCGCGCGCCGTGGCCTTCTCGATGCGCCGCGGCACGCCCCAGTCGTACGGGCACGTGTCGATGGGGAGCGTGTCGTGCAGGGCGCGGAGCCCTTCGCCGACGGCACGCACGGCGGTCGCGGGGTCGGCGAGCCAGCGCGGATCGACGGCGGATCGGCCCGGGATCGCCCGTGTCGCGAGCCACTCGTGGGTCTCGTCTTCGCCGACCTCGAGCACCTCGGGGACGGGCGTGTATCGCCGGGTCCACGCGAGGCGGTCCGCCTCGTCCGCCATCGACGTCTCGGCGTTCCGCGGTCCGTGCTTGATGTAGCGACCGTCGTCCGTGCGAAAGGTCACTCCGCCGACGCCGTTCCGCCACACCGGCTCGAGCGCCGCGCCCCGCGCAAGCGCGCGCACCCTGATCGGGACGTCGACGTCGCCGAGAGGGATGCTCATGGCATCCATCCTGGCCGGGGACGGCCGCAGTCGGGACGGTCGGGATGCGTTGAGGCGGGGTCGGCGTGGCACTCAGTGCCTGGAGTACTGAAACGCCGTGCCATCGCATAGGCTGGCGTCGGAGTTCGAAGGAGAGCACACATGGAGATCGCCGGAGCATCCGCCCTCGTCACAGGAGGTGCGAGTGGGCTCGGATGGGCCACCGCACGCGAGCTCGCCGCGCACGGAGCGCACGTCGTGATCGTCGACCTGCCCTCATCGCCCGGCGCAGACCGCGCGGCGGAGATCGGCGGCACCTTCGCCCCCGCCGACGTCACCGACCCGGCACAGGTCGCCACCGCGGTCGCCACGGCGGGCGAGCACGGTCCGTTGCGCGTCGTCGTGAACTGCGCGGGCATCGCCCCGCCGGCGAAGGTGCTCGATCGGGAAGGAAACCCCGGCCTCCTCGTCGACTTCGAGAAGGTCATCCGCGTCAACCTGCTCGGCACCTACAACGTCATCGCCCAGGCGTCGGCCGCGATCGCGCAGACCGATCCCACCGAGGGCGGCGATCGCGGCGTCATCGTGAACACCGCATCGGTCGCCGCGTTCGACGGGCAGATCGGGCAGCCGGCGTACTCGGCCAGCAAAGGCGGCGTGCACGCCATGACTCTGCCGATCGCCCGCGAGCTCGCGCGCTACGGCATCCGCGTGTGCACGATCGCGCCCGGGATCATGGAGACGCCGATGCTCGCCGGGCTCCCCGAGGCGGCGCAGACGAGCCTCGGCCAGCAGGTGCCGTACCCGGCGCGGCTCGGCCGTCCGGGCGAGTACGCGAGCCTCGTGCTCGAGATCGTCCGCAACGGCTACCTCAACGGCGAGACCATCCGCCTCGACGGAGCAATCCGGATGGCGCCGAAGTGACCACACAGAAGGACACCGCATGACCGACTCGATCCTGTACTCCCGTGACGGCGCGCTCGCGCGCGTGACCTTCAACCGGCCCGCCAGCCTCAACGCCATGGGGTTCGAGATGGGGCAGCGCTGGCGCGACCTCGCCCACGAGATCACGGCCGACGCGAGCATCGGGGCCGTGCTCATCGACGCCAGCGGCCCGGCGTTCTGCGCCGGTGGCGATGTCGTGGAGATGGCGACATCGGGCGCGGGAGGCCAGCAGGTCACGGCGATGGCCGACGTCATCCACGACGGCATCCGCACTTTCGTCGAATCCGACAAGCCGATCGTCGCGGCGGTGCAGGGCGCGGTCGCCGGCGGTGGCCTGGGTCTCATGCTGACGGCCGACTACATCGTGGCCTCCGACCGTGCGAAGTTCGTGAGCAGGTACGCGAACATCGGCCTCACCCCCGACCTCGGGGCGTCGACGCTGCTGCCCGCCGCGATCGGCCAGACGCGCGCGCTGCGCCTCCTGCTGCAGGACATCACGATCGACGCCGACACCGCCCTCGACTGGGGGCTCGTCTCCGAGATCGCCGACGATCCCGGCGCGCGCGCGGCCGACGTCGCCGCGTTCTGGCTCGAGGGGGCCACCGCTGCGTTCGGTCAGGCCAAGCGGCTCATCCGCGCCGGCGCGCGGCGCGCTTTCGCCGAGAACCTCGCCGATGAGGCGCGCACCATCGGTGCGAGCTTCGACACCCCGGAATCGCACCGGCGGGTCGCGGCGTTCGCCGCAGCATCCGCCAAGACCACCCGCAAGGAGACCCCATGACCTCGCTCGCCGGCAAGACCATCCTGATGTCCGGCGGTAGCCGCGGCATCGGGCTCGCCATCGCGCTCCGCGCAGCACGCGACGGCGCCAACATCGCGCTCCTGGCCAAAACCGACACCCCGCACCCGAAGCTCGAGGGGACGGTGCACTCGGCTGCCGAGCAGATCCGCGCCGCCGGCGGACAGGCCTTGCCGATCGTCGGCGACGTGCGCGAAGACGACGACATCACCGAGGCGGTGCTCAAGACCCAGGGAGAGTTCGGCGGCATCGACATCGTCGTCAACAACGCGTCGGTCATCGATCTGTCGGGCTCCCTCGACCTCAGCACGAAGAAGTACGACCTCATGCAGGACGTCAACGTCCGCGGCACGTTCATGCTGAGCCGCGCGGCGCTGCCGATCTTGAAGGATGCCGAGAACCCGCACATCCTCTCGCTGTCGCCGCCGCTCAACACAACGCCGAGGTGGCTGGGCGCCCACACGGCGTACTCGATGGCGAAGTTCGGGATGACGATGGCGACGCTGGGGATCGCGGCGGAGTTCGCGGAGGACGGCGTCGCCGCCAACACCCTCTGGCCCGAGACGACCATCGCGACTGCGGCCGTGCAGTTCGCGCTCGGCGGTGACCGGATGATGAAGGCGAGCCGGACGCCCGAGGTGTACGCCGATGCGGCCTACCAGGTCATGCTGCAGCCGGCTCGCGACTACACCGGCCAGACGCTCATCGTCGAGGAGGTGCTGCGCGCCGCGGGGGTCACCGACTTCTCCGGCTACGCAGCCGTGCCGGGGACGCCCGACAGCGCCCTGTTCCCCGACATCTTCCTCTGAGCGCCGAGCGCCGAGCGCCGAGCGCCGAGCGCCGAGCGCCGAGCGCCGAGCGCCGAGCGCCGAGCGCCGAGCGCTGACTGAGTGCCGGCGGAGCGAGCGGAGCTCAGACGAGGCCGAGGGCGACGAACGCGTTCCACACGCCGTCGTCGAGCACGTCGGTCGTGACGTGGTCGGCGAGTTCCTTCAGGGCGGGGTCGGCGGCGCCCATCGCGACGGCGGTCTCGACGACCCGGAACATCTCGACGTCGTTCCAGCTGTCGCCGATCCCGACCGTGCCCTCGACGCCGCGCCCCAGGATCGCGAGCACCTCGACGATGGCCGAACCCTTGTCGACGCCGCGCACTGCGACCTCGCCGTTCGATCCGCCCGGGAGCGGGATAGACCCGGGGATGACGTGGAACCGCTCACCCAGCTCGGCTTCGGCATGGGCGAGGGTGTCGGAGCGCATGCTGATGAACGTGCTCTTGACGACGGCATCGAAGTCGAGCTCGTCGATCGGCCGGTAGCCGATGGCCGGCAGCGGGTCGGCGTCGGCATCCAGCCCGAGCTTGCGCAGGTCTTCATCGTGACGCTCGCGCCGTTCGCGGAAGAACTCGTCGGCGAAGGCCGCCACGCCGTCGCTCGCGTAGACCCCTTCGTGCGTCTGCAGGAAGTAGTGGATGCCGTGCGCGTCGAAGTAGCCGACCATCCGGTCGACGTCGGCCCGGGGCATGAGGTGCGAGACGACGAGCTCGTCGCCGCGGGTCGCGAAGGCGCCGCCGTTGGTGATGGCTCCGTCGAATCCGATCGCGCGGACGGAGGGATGCAGGTCGCCGGCCGAGCGGCCGGTGCACAGATAGACGAGGTGTCCGTTCGCCCGGGCCGTGCGGATGGCGGTGACCGTCGACGGCGCGATGACCGACCCGTGCTCGAGGATCGTCCCGTCGACGTCGATGAACACGGTGCGGGAGGCGGGAGTCGGAGAAGTCACTGCTCCATTCTCTCCCGCTCCGGCGTCCGACCGGCCCCGCGCCGTGTGCGAGGCGGACGGACGCGGCGCGACGTCAGTGCCGCGGCCCGGTCACGAGGAGGATCGCGCCCAGCCCGATCATCATCCCCCCGCCCGTCGCGGTGAGCGTCTCGATGCGCCGGGGGGATCGCGCGAACCACCGGCGCGCGCCGGCCGCCGCGAACACCCACAGCGAGTCCGAGACGAGCGCGATCACCGCGAACACGAGCCCGAGCTCCATGAGCTGCAACGGCACGGCCCCCGCCCGCACATCGACGAACTGGGGGAGCACCGCCACGAAGAAGGCGAGGGTCTTGGGGTTCGTGATGCCGACCACGAACCCCTCCCACAGCTGCCGAAGAGGGGATGCCGGGAGCGCCCGGGCGTTAACCTCGGCGGACGCGTCGCGGCGGTGCCGGATCGCCTGCACCCCCAGATAGACCAGGTACAGCGCTCCGGCGACCTTCAGCACGGTGAAGAGGACGAGCGACTGCGCGATGAGCACGCCGACGCCCGCGGCGACGAGCGCGACGATCGGAATGAGGGCCAGAGTGACTCCGGCGACACTCAGGAGACCTCCC
The DNA here is from genome assembly GCA_016807485.1 of Stenotrophomonas maltophilia. Classification (GTDB taxonomy): domain Bacteria; phylum Actinomycetota; class Actinomycetes; order Actinomycetales; family Microbacteriaceae; genus Microbacterium. Next base: position 6,172 of record JACEFY010000008.1, read on the forward strand.
CGGCGACCGAGCGAGAGCGTCCGTCCCACCGAGAACAGCACGGCGGGCCCCGGGATCATGATGAGCACGATCGCGGCGGCCACGAAGGCGAAAAGGTTGTCGAGAGGGACCACCGGCTCAGCGTAGTGCGCGGCTCCGTCGATGTAATACCGCGTAATCCCGCGGGAAAACGAGGAAAATCGTTGAAAGGTAACAATTCCGCTCCATCACTGGCATGGTGACGTTCCCAGTGCTACCGTGTTACCGATAACAAGCGGAGACGTGCTCGACGAGGAGCCCCAGGGATGCACAGCAGCAGCCCGTGATTCTCGAACCGCACTCCCCTCCGTACAGCGGTGCCCTCACCCGGGGGCGAACCGTCGGGGGAACTCGACAACCAAGAGAATCACGGAAGGATTCGATCGATGCAACGATCCACCAAGCGCACAGCCATGACGCTCGCGCTCGGCCTGCCCCTCGCTCTGACGCTCGCTGCCTGCAGCGGAGGAACCGGCGACGCCGGTAACGGTGGCGGAGACGCCGGCGGCGACCAGACCCTGACCGTCTGGGCCTGGGACCCGGCGTTCAACATCTACGCGATGCAGGAGGCCGAGAAGGTCTACCAGGCGGAGAACCCCGACTTCAAGCTCGACATCGTCGAGGTGACGTGGGACGACCTCCAGACCAAGCTCACCACGATCGCCCAGTCGCAGGCGTACGACGAGCTGCCCGACATCTTCCTCATGCAGAACAACGCATACCAGAAGAACGTCCTGAACTACCCCGATCTGTTCAGCCCCTTCACCACCGACGCGGTCGACTTCTCGGAGTTCCCGAAGTCGGTCGTGGACTACTCGACGATCGACGGCGAGAACTTCGGCGTTCCGTTCGACTCGGGCACGGCGGTCACGGCTCTTCGCACCGACGTCCTGGAGCAGGCCGGCTACACGGTCGACGACTTCACCGACATCACGTGGGACCAGTACCTCACCATCGGCAAGGACGTCCTCGCCAAGACCGGTCAGCCGCTGCTGTCCGGCCAGGCCGGCTCCGCCGACCTCCCGGTCATGATGCTGCAGTCGGCGGGCGCCAGCCTGTTCGACAAGGAGGGCAACCCGACGATCGTCGACAACGACGCTCTGAACGCGGCCGTCGACATGTACACCGAGCTGGTCGAGTCGGGCGTGCTCCTCGAGGTCAACTCCTGGGATGAGTACATCGGCACGCTGGTCAACGGCAACGTCGCGGGCACCGTCAACGGCATCTGGATCGTCGGTTCGATCCAGACCGCTGCCGACCAGTCCGGCAAGTGGGCCATCACCAACCTGCCCAAGCTCGACGGTGTCGACGGCGCCACGAACTACTCCGCCAACGGCGGTTCGTCGTGGGCCATCAGCTCCACGGGCAACACGGAGCTCGCCGAGAAGTTCCTCGCCGAGACCTTCGCCGGCTCGACCGAGCTCTACGACACCATCCTCCCGAAGGCCGGTGCGGTCGCCAACTGGATCCCCGCCGGTGACAGCCCCGTCTACGCGGAGCCGGTCGAGTTCTTCGGTGGCCAGCCGATCTTCCAGGACGTCGTCAAGTTCGGCGCCGAGGTCCCCAGCAACAACACGGGTGCCTACTACTACGAGGGCCGCGACGCGGTCAGCGCAGCGATGACCAAGATCATCGGCGGCGGCAACCGCGACGAGGCTCTGGCCGAGGCTCAGGCCAACGTCGAGTTCGCGATGAAGTAATGCCCCACGTGGCCGGGGAGGGTTCGCCCTCCCCGGCCACTCCGGCATTGCCCACCCATAGACGAAAGCGAGACGACGGTGCCTACTGACACGACCGCTCTGTCGCGGCCCCGGCGCAAGAACGAAGCGCCTCCGCTGGACAACTACATCGGCTCCAAGAAGCCGTGGCTCACCGGCGCCCGTCGCCGCAACCTCACCGGCTGGGTGTTCCTCGCGCCCGCCTCGCTGATGATCTTCATCGTCAGCTTCATCCCGATGATCCAGGCCTTCTTCCTGTCACTGCAGACGGGTCGAGGAAGCCGGCTCGACTGGGCCGACCCCCTCTGGTTCAACTTCGAACGCATGCTGAGCGATGAGATCTTCAAGCTCACCATGTTCAACACGTTCCTGTACCTGATCATCCAGGTGCCGATCATGCTGATCCTCGCGATGGTCCTGGCGAACCTGCTGAACAACCCCAAGCTGCGCTTCAAGGCCTTCTGGCGCACCGCGATCTTCCTGCCGGTCGCCGTCTCGCTCGTGTCGTACTCGCTCGTGTTCCGCACGCTGTTCGCGACCGACGGCTTCGTCAACGACATGCTCACCGGCATCGGCCTGCTCCAGGACCCGGTCAACTGGCTCGGCCAGGCGAACACCGCCCGCGCCGTGCTCATCCTCGGGCTCATCTGGCGCTGGACCGGCTACAACATGGTGTTCTACCTGGCGGCCCTTCAGAACGTCGACTACTCGAGCATCGAAGCCGCGCGGATGGACGGCGCCAACGCGTGGCAGGTGTTCTGGAACGTCACCGTGCCCCAGCTGAAGCCCATGATCGTCTTCACCGCCATCCTCTCGACCAACGGCACGCTGCAGCTCTTCGACGAGTCGTGGGCTCTCACCCTCGGCGGCCCGGCGTACCACACGATGTCGATGTCGCACTACCTCTACGAAGTGTCGTTCCAGAAGAACCCCAACTTCGGCTACGCGGCGGCGATCTCGTACGTGATCCTCATCCTCGTCGCCATCCTCGCCCTGATTCAGATGAAAGTCGGTGACAAGCGTGATTAAGCAACGCCTCCGCGGCGTCCCGGGGTACGTCTTCCTGTCGATCTGGACGCTGTTCTCCCTGTTCCCGCTGTACTTCATGGTCGTCTCGTCGACCAACACGAGTGCCGCCGTGCTCGGCTCCAGCATGCTGCCGGGCGGCGAACTGATGAACAACATCAGCAAGCTGTTCGCCGCGCAGGACGTCTGGGGCGCGATGGGGACATCGTTCTACATCGCGGTCGGCACCACGATCCTGGCGCTCATCCTCTGCTCGCTGGCCGGCTACGGCTTCGAGGTCTTCCACTCCAAGGGCAAGGACCGCCTCATGGCGGTGCTGCTGCTGGCGCTGATGATCCCGTTCGCGGCGACGATGATCCCGCTGTTCCAGCTGTTCGCGCGGGTCGGCATGATCAACTCGCTCTGGGCGGTCATCATCCCGGCCATCTCGACGCCGTTCCTCATCATGCTGTTCCGGCAGTCGTCGCGATCGTTCCCGCACGAGATCATCGAGGCCGCACGCATCGACGGCCTCAGCGAGGTCGCGATCTACGCGCGCATCTACATCCCGACGATGAAGGCCACCTTCGCGGCAGCCGCCGTGATCACCTTCATGATGGCGTGGAACAACTTCCTCTGGCCGAAGGTCATCCTCATCAGCGGCGACGTGTTCACCATGCCGATGCTCATCGCCAACCTCGGTGGCGGCTACGTCGTCGACTACGGCGTGCTCATGCTCGGCGTGCTGCTGGCATCGCTGCCGACGATGATCATCTTCTTCATCCTGCAGCGTCAGTTCGCCGCGGGCATCACGGGGGCCATCAAGTGACATTCGACGTCTCCCGTATCGCGGATCCGCGGTACGTCTCCGAGTCGCGCCTGGCCGCGCACTCCGATCACCGCTGGTTCCGCGATACGGGGGAGGCGGATGCCGGAACGAGCGGCTACGAGCAGTCCCTCAACGGCACGTGGAAGCTGCACTACGCGAAGAACCCGGGCGCCACGATCCCCGGCTTCGAGGCGGCCGATGTGGATGTCTCGGGGTGGGATGACATCCCCGTCCCGGCGCACATCCAGCTCCACGGCTACGACCGCCCGCAGTACGTCAACGTGCAGTACCCGTGGGACGGTCGCGAGCAGATCGAGCCCGGCGAGATCCCCGAGCGCTTCAACCCGGTCGCGTCGTACGTGAAGACCTTCACGCTCGACCGCCCGGTCGGCGCCGGCGAGCGCATCAGCGTGACCTTCCACGGTGTGGAGAGCGCGATCGCCCTGTGGCTCAACGGCCGCTACATCGGGTACGCCACCGACAGCTTCACGCCGTCGGAGTTCGACCTCACCGATGCGCTCGTCGACGGCGAGAACCGCCTCGCGGCGCAGGTCTTCAAGTGGACGGCGGCATCCTGGATCGAAGATCAGGACTTCTTCCGGTTCTCCGGCATCTTCCGCGACGTGACGCTCTACCGGCGCCCGGCGGCGCATGTGGAAGACCTCGTCGTGCGCGCCGTGCCCGACGACGACTACTCCGGCGCCGAGATCACCGTGTCGACCGAGCTCGTCGGCGACGGTACCGTCGCGGTGCGACTGGACGGTGTCGGCGCCCTCGACGACCGCGGCGACGGCACGTTCGGCATCCGCATCGATGCGCCGAACCTCTGGAGCCCCGAGAGCCCGGCGCTCTACGACCTCACGATCGAGGTGCGGGATGCCGCCGGCGTGCTCGTCGAGGTCATCCCGCAGCGCATCGGCGTCCGCCGGTTCGCGATCGACGACGGCATCCTGACCCTCAACGGCGTGCGCGTCGTCTTCAACGGCGTCAACCGCCACGAGTTCGGCCTCGACGGCCGCGTCGTCAGCCGCGAGCAGACCGACGCGGATCTCCGCGCGCTCAAGCAGGTCGGCGTCAACGCGGTGCGCACGAGCCACTATCCCAACAGCTCCTCGTTCTACGAGCTCGCCGACACCTACGGCCTCATGGTCATCGACGAGATGAACCTCGAGAGCCACGGCCTCTGGGACCGCATCCGCGAGCTCGGCGTGCCCGTCGACGAGTCGGTGCCCGGCGACAAGCCCGAGTGGCTGCCGGCGCTGCAGGACCGCGCGGCCAGCATGTTCCGCCGCGACCGCAACCACCCGAGCATCGTCATCTGGTCGCTCGGCAACGAGTCGTTCGGCGGCACCAACCTGCGGGACATCGCCGACTGGTTCCGCAGCGTCGACGACCGCCCCGTGCACTACGAAGGCGTGCACTGGGACCCCCGGTACCCGGAGACCACCGACATCACGAGTCAGATGTACACGACCGCGGCGAATGTCGAGGCCCACCTCGCCGAGCACCGCGACAAGCCGTTCATCCTGTGCGAGTACGCCCACGCGATGGGCAATTCGTTCGGCGCGGTCGACGAGTACATCGAGCTCGCCTACCGGGAGCCGCTCTTCCAAGGCGGGTTCATCTGGGACTTCGCCGACCAGGCGGTCGAGCTCACCGATCGGTACGGCACGACTTACCTCGGCTCCGGCGGCGACTCCGGTGAGTCGCCGCACGACGGCGACTTCTGCGGCAACGGCATCTTCTTCGCCGACCACTCGCCGACGCCGAAGCTGCAGGAGGTCGCGTACCTGTACCAGGGCATGCGGATCCGCATCGGAGACACCTCGTTCGAGGTCGACAACCGGCTGCTCACGACGTCGACGAGCGCGTACCGCTGCGTCGTGACGCTCGCCCGCGAGGGCGTCGTGCTGCGGGAAGAGGTCGTCGAGACCGACATCGCCGCGCAGACTTCGGGCACCGTCGCCCTGCCGTTCACCGCGCCCCGTGCGCCCGGCGAGTACACGGTCGACGTCGTCTTCCGTCTGCCGGCGGCCACCAGCTGGGCCCCCGCGGGCCACCGGGTGGCCGGCGAGCAGACGGTGTGGACCGTCGACGGCCCGCCCGCCGTGATCACCCGCACCCCGGCGCCCGAGCTCATCCGCGGCGCACACAACATCGGCGTGCGCGGCGCCGGGTTCAGCGCGCTGTTCTCGACGCTCTACGGCGGCCTGGCCTCGTACCGGTTCGGGCAGAGCGCCGACGGCGGCCGTGAGCTGCTGGCATCGCCGCCGAAGCCGAACTTCTGGCACGCGCCGACGGCCAACGAGCGCGGCTGGGGCGCGCCCTTCGAAGACGGCCAGTGGCTGCTCGCGAGCCGGTATGCGCGGGTCCAGAATCCGATGACGTCGACCCGCGTGAGCCAGGACGACGAGTCGGTGACGGTGTCGTACCGGTACGAGCTGCCCACGCAGCCGGCGTCGGCCGTTGAGGTCGACTACCGCGTGGACGGAGCGGGGCGCATCGAGGTGACGCAGACGCTGCACCTCGTGGACGGACTGCCGGAGCTTCCCGAGTTCGGCACGATGCTGGCCGTGGATGCCGACTTCCACCGCCTCCGCGTCTACGGCGAGGGACCGGAAGAGTCCTACGTCGACCGCCGCGGCGGCGCGCGCCTCGACGTGTACGAGCGCGACGTCCGCACCGAGCTCACGCCGTACCTGCGTCCGCAGGAGGCGGGCAGCCGCACCGGCGTGCGCTGGGCCGAGGTCACCGACCGGCGCGGCACCGGCATCCGGCTCGACAGCGCAGACGGGATGGAGTTCTCGGCCCTGCCGTGGACGCCGTTCGAGATCGAGAACGCCGCGCACCACACCGAGCTGCCCCCGATCCACCGCACCGTCCTGCGTCCCGCACTCATGCGGCGCGGGGTCGGCGGCGACGACTCGTGGGGGGCGCGCACGCTCGAGCCCTATCGCCTGCCGCGCACGGGCACGCTCGTCTTCCGGTTCGGATTCCAGGGGATCTGATCGTGCTCGAGCGCGCGTCGTCGATGCGGGACGTCGCCCGGATGGCGGGCGTCTCGCTGCAGACGGTGTCGCGCGTCGCCAACGGCGAACCCCACGTGGCCGACGCGAAGCGCGAGCGCGTGCTCGCGGCCATGCAGGACCTCGAGTACCGACCCAATTCGGCGGCTCGGGCGATGCGGCGCGGCGCCTACCGATCGGTGGGGGTGGTCTACCACTCGCTCCACTCGGTGGGCACGCACCGCTCGCTCGAGGAGATCTCGGAGCGGGCGATCTCGCACGGCTACGGCACCACGATCATGCCGGTGGCGGCGGCATCCGGCCGCGCCGCCAGCAGCGCGTTCACCCGGCTCGGCGAGATGGCGGTCGACGCCGTCATCGTGGTCTTCCCGTCGCCGTTCGGGCTCGACGCGACGCTCGAGATCCCGACGACCGTGCCCCTCGTGGTGCTCGGGCCGCCCCAGGGTCGCGGTTCGTCGTCGGTCGACTTCGACCAGAACGGCGGAGCCACCCGGGCCATCGAGCACCTGCTCGCGCTCGGGCATCCCACCATCCACCACATCGCCGGCCCCGCCGACAGCTTCTCGTCGGCAGCGCGCACCGCGGCGTGGCGGCGTCTGCTCGAGGCGCAGGATCGCCGTGTCCCCGACTACGACCACGGCGACTGGAGCGCCGAGTCGGGCTACCTCCTTGCGCGGCGAATGCTGGAGACCGAGACCCCGTCGGCGCTGTTCGTCGCCAACGACCAGATGGCGCTCGGCGCCTATCGCGCGCTCGCCGAGGTGGGGCTGCGGGTGCCCGACGACGTATCCGTCATCGGATTCGACGACGTCGATGAGGCGGCGATGTACCCGCCGCCACTGACGACCGTGGCACAGGACTGGGAGGGCCTCGGACGGGAGTCGTTGCGCGTCGCGCTGTCGATGACGCGCGGCGGCGAACCCGAGGACATCTGCCTGCCGCTGCGGCTCATCGAGCGCGACTCGACGGCCCCGTACCGCGGGGAGCGCGCCGCGCTCAGATGAGCCCGTTGCGCACGAAGGCGTGGTGGATACCGTCGGCGTCGATCGCCTCGGTCACCTGATCGGCAAGCTCCGCGACGCCCGGTGCGGCGTTGCCCATCGCGATGGACAGCCCGCACACCTCGAACATCTCGGCGTCGTTCCAGTTGTCGCCGATGCCGATCGCGTCGGCCGGGTCGATGTCGAGGTGCGCCAGGAGGGCGAGGATCGCCGCGCCCTTGTTGACACCCGCCGGCGCCACTTCACCCGACGCCCAGAACGGCACCGGGATCGTCCCCGCCACCACCGCGAAGTCGGCGGCGAGCTCGGTGAGGGCGCGCTCGGCGGCGGCGGCATCCTCGGTCACGAAGACGAGCTTCGCCATGGCCGTGTCGTCGAACTCGGCCGGGTCGTGGAAGGTCTTCATGGGCAGGCCGGAGCCCTCCAGCCGTGCGGCCATCATCTCGGCGAGCCCGGGCAGGGCGAACATGCGGTCGTACGACTGGAAGTACGCGTGGATGCCGAGGTCGCCGAGGTGATCGCGGATGCGCGCGACGTCGGCCGGGGTGAACAGCGTCTCGACGACGATCTCGTCGCCGACGGCGGCGAAGCTGCCGCCGTTGGTGACGGCGCCGTCGAAGCCGATGTCCCAGATCTCGCCGACGAGCTCGGCCATGCCGCGTCCCGTGCTGAGGAACATCAGGTGACCGTTCGCGCGCGCAGCGCGGATGGCGTCGACCGCCGACGGGGGGATGTAACGCGCGTGCTGCATGATCGTGCCGTCGACGTCGAGGAAGACCGCGCGGCGGGTGCTCATGGGGTGTCCTTTCGCCGATAGGGCGGCATGCCGGGCAGGTCTCGTCGCGTCCTTCGGGTGGAGACGACGAAACCTGCCCGGGATCTGGGGGTCAGGCCTGCAGCGAGGCGCCGTTCGTGCGGATGACTTCGGCGTACCAGTCGAACGACTTCTTCTTGAAGCGCTCGAGCGTGCCCGATCCATCATCGTTGCGGTCGACGTAGATGAACCCGTAGCGCTTGCTGAGCTGCGCGGTCGATGCCGACACCAGGTCGATGCAGCCCCACGTCGTGTAGCCGAGGAGGTCGACGCCGTCTTCGATGGCCTCCCCCACGGCCTCGAGGTGCGCCTGCAGGTACGCGATGCGGTAGTCGTCGACGACGGTCTTCACGCCGTCGACCTCCACGAGCTGGTCCTTCGCGCCGAGACCGTTCTCCACGATGAAGAGCGGCTTCTGCCAGCGGTCCCAGAACTGGTTGAGCACGAGGCGCAGACCCACGGGGTCGATCTGCCAGCCCCACTCCGACTCTTTCAGGGTCGGGTTCTTGACGCCGCCGAACAGGTTGCCTTCGCCGATGTTGCGCTTCGACTCGTCGACGGTCTCGCAGATCGACGAGTAGTAGCTGAACGACACGAAGTCGACCGTGTTCTCCTTGAGCAGCGCGCGGTCCTCGTCCGAGATCTGCAGCTCGACGCCCTGCTCGCGCAGGCTCCGCAGGTAGTAGCCGGGGTACTCGCCGCGCACGTGGATGTCGCCGAAGGCGAGGTTCACCCGCTCGGTGGTGAGCGCCGCGAACACGTCGTCCGGGTTCGGCGTGAGGGGATAGACCGGCATGGAGAGCACCATGCAGCCGATCTGCGCGTTCGGGGCGAGCTCGCGCGCCACCTTCGTCGCGAGGGCGGATGCCACGAGCTCGTGGTGGACGGCCTGGTAGAGATCGGTCTTCGACAGCTGGTCCTTGGGTGTGTTGATGCCACCCGACATGAACGGTGCGTGGATGACCGAGTTGATCTCGTTGAAGGTCAGCCAGTACTTCACGCGCGCGCCGTAGCGGGTGAAGAGCGTGCGCACATAGCGCTCGTAGAAGCCGATGAGGTCGCGGTTCACCCAGCCGTCGTACTGCTCGGCGAGGTGGAGCGGCGTCTCGTAGTGCGAGATCGTGACGAGCGGCTCGATGCCGTGGCGCTCGAGCTCGTCGAGGACGCGGTCGTAGAAGGCGAGACCGGCCTCGTTGGGCTCGGTTTCGTCGCCCTTCGGGAAGATCCGGCTCCACGCGATCGAGAAGCGGTAGACCTTGAAGCCCATCTCGGCGAAGAGGGCGATGTCCTCCGCGTACCGGTGGTAGAAGTCGATGCCGACCTGCTTGAGGTTGTCGTCGGTCGGGCCGTCGGAGCGCGGCGTCATGATGCCCTTGGGCATCACATCCTGGATCGAGAGGCCCTTGCCGTCTTCGAGGTAGGCGCCCTCCAGCTGGTTGGCTGCGGTCGCGCCGCCCCAGAGGAAGCCGTCGGGGAAGGTGAAGGTGGGAGTGGTCATGGTGGTGTCCTCCAAAAGGGGTTGTGCCGGCGGGAGCGTCGTGGGCTCCCGCCGGCGGGGTGTCACTTGGTGGCGCTCGCCGTGAGGGCGGACTCGACGGAGACCGCCGTGAAGAGCGGCTCGCCGTGGGCGATCGGGCCCGACGCGACGTCCTGGACCGACGGATAGAGGTCGGGGTTCGTCACGATGACGGGGGTCGTCAGGTCGTAGCCGGCCTTCTCGATCGCGTCGCCGTCGAACTCGACGAGCAGGTCGCCGGCCGCCACCTGCTGGCCGCTCGTGACCTTCACGGCGAAGTGTTCGCCGCCCAGCTTCACGGTGTCCAGGCCGATGTGGATGAGCAGCTCGGTGCCGTCCGCGTGCCGGAGCCCGAACGCGTGCCCGGTCGGGAAGGCGGCGACCACGGTGCCGTCGAACGGTGCGTACACGGCACCCGAGCGCGGCTGGATCGCGACGCCCTGGCCGAGTGAACCGTCGGCGAAGGCGGCGTCGGCCACCTCCGACAGCGGGATCGCCGTGCCGTCGACGGGCGAGAGCACGAAGACGTCGTTGGCCGAGTCGGTGCCGGCGACGGATGCCGCGGCATCCGGGTCGGCCGGCTCCTTGAAGCCGACGATCGCCGTCAGCAGGAAGGGCACGACGATCGCGACGAGCAGGCCGATGCCGAGCATGACCATGTTGCCGTTGCCGAGCAGGGCCGGCAGGGCGAGGCCCGACGGCACGACGAACGCGGTCGCGAACACGCCGCCGAGCGAGATGATCGCACCGCCGATCGCGCCGCCGACGATGCCGAAGGCGAACGGCCGCTTGAGGGGCAGGTTGATGCCGTAGATCGCGGGCTCCGTGATGCCGGCGAGGAAGCCCGAGAGCGTCGCCGGGGCGGCGAGCGACTTGAGGTTCTTGTTCTTGGCGCGCACCCACACACCGGCGACGGCGGCAGCCTGCGCGAGGACGGCGGCGAACACGGGGCCGACGAGGGAGATCTGACCGGTGGTCTGGAACTCGAGGGTGAACAGCGGCACAAGGCCCCAGTGCAGACCGAAGATCACGAAGACCTGCCAGAGGCCGCCCATGATGGCGCCGCCGAGCCACGGCACGGTGTCGAACACCCAGCCGATGGCGCCGCCGAGTCCGCGGCCGATGAGGTCGGAGATCGGGCCGATAACGACGAAGACGATCGGAACGGCGATGAGGACGATGAGCATCGGCGTGACGAAGCGCTTGATCGCGCTGGGCAGCCAGGCGTAGAGGTACTTCTCGGCGTGGCTCTGCAACCACACGATGACGATGATCGGGATCACCGAGGAGACGTAGCTCACCATCGTGAACGGGATGCCGAAGAAGGTGAGGTCGGGCTGGCCGACGAGGGCCGTCATCGTGGGATAGACGAGGGCGCCGGCGATCGCCAGCGACGTCCACTCGTTCGCCTTGAAGTAGCGCGCGGAGGTGATCGCGAGGGTGATCGGCAGGAAGTTGATGAAGGCGTCGGAGAGCGCGTTCAGCACCGCGTAGGTCGTGGTGGTGTTGTCCATCCACCCGAACGTGACGGCTGCGGCGAGGAACGCCTTGAGCAGACCGGTACCGGCCAGCGCCCAGAGTGCCGGGGTGAAGATCGAGGAGATCATCGAAATGAAGCGGTTGAAGAGGCTGGCCTTCGATGCCGGCTCGGCGTTGCCCGCGGGGAGTCCCGCGGCGCTGCCGAGGCGGGAGATCTTGCCGATCTCGGCGTAGACGTCGGGGACGTCGTTGCCGATGACCACCTGGTACTGGCCGCCGGCCTGTGCCACCGTGACGACCCCGGGTGTCGCCTTGACCGCCGCGGTGTTCGCCTTCGATTCGTCCTTCAGCACGAACCGCAGACGCGTGGCGCAGTGCACGAGGGAGCTGACATTGTCTTCGCCGCCGACGCCCGTGAGGACACCCTGTGCGGTCTTCGCGTAATCCGCCATTGGGATCCGCCATCCTTTCGCCGCTTCGATGCGGCCGTGTGTGAGCTTCGAGTGCCGGCATCCACCGTTTTCGGGCAAAAAAATAACCTGGACTCGTTCATCACGCTGAGGTGATGTGAGTCCAGGTTTCGCCCGCTTTCGCGGTAACGATCCGGAGATCTCGGCAGAGGGTGAACTCTGCGAACGTCACGATAGCACGGGGTCGGGGTCTCCGCCAGAGGCGATCTGCGACTTGAGTCGCTCGACGTGGACGATGACGTAGAGCAGCTCTTCGTCCGTGAGCGTCGAACCGGTCGCCGCCAGCACGTAGGCCTTCACGTCGAGCGCGATGGCGTGCGAGGCCGGGTAGCTGTGCTTGGCGAACTCGAAGAACGAGGTGTCGCCGCTCGCGAGCATGGTCCTATTGACGAGCCGCTGCAGCAGGAACTGGATGTGCAGCACGAACCGCGCGTAGTCGACGCTCTCGCTGTCGAGTGTCACGCCGAGGCCCTGTTCGACCGTCTGGACGACGTGCTGGACGCGGCGGAAGAGGAGCGCGGCGGTGCCGTTGGGTTCGTCCCGCGTCGCATTGAGCAGGTGCATCGTGAGAAAGACGGCCTCTTCCGGCGGAAGTTCGCGGTCGAGTGCGGTGGAGATCGCCGCCGCCATCTGCTTCGCGGCGGCGAACTCCTGCGGGTGCAGCACGCGGAGCTCGGGCATCGCGGTCGTCGGGATGCGGAGGCCTTTATCGAGCCGCTCCAGCACGAATTGGATGTGGTCGATCACCGCGATCGTGACGTGCCGGCCGAGGTGTCGACCGAGGGTGCGCTCGGCGCCGTCGACCGCCTGCGAGACCGCCTCGACGATCGGGTACGGCACCTCGGTCAGCAGTTGCCGCTCGCGGTCGCCGTCGGCACCGGTGTCGAGGATGAAGGTCTTCTCGACCTTGGCGGGGTCGACCACGTCGTCCGCGCTCAGCCCGAACCCGAGGCCGCGCCCCATGAGCACGCGCTCGCGCCCGGCCTCGTCGAGCGAGATGACGACGTTGTTGTTCAGCACTTTGTGCACCGCGACGGCGTGGGCCGCGTTGCCGGGAGTGCTCATGGCGAGAAGTCTAGGAGTCAATGGCATGCTGTGGCTCGCTAACGTTGCCCCATGACGACGCTGGCTGCCGCGCTCGACGCCCGCCCCCTCGTGCTCGACGGCGGCCTCGGCACGCTGCTCGAGGACCGCGGTCACGATGTGTCCAGCGACCTGTGGTCGGCGCGACTTCTGCGCGACGACCCGGAGGCCGTCCGCGCCGCGCACGCGGAGTTCGTCGCGGCGGGCGCCGACGTGCTCATCACCTCGAGCTACCAGCTCGGCCACGGCGGGACGATCGACGACGACGAGGTCGACGCGCTGCTGCGGCGCAGCATCCGCCTCGCGCGGGATGCGGGCGACGTCTTCGTCGCGGCATCCGTCGGTCCGTACGGCGCCTTCCGGGCGGACGGCAGCGAGTACACCGGCCGCTACGACCTCGGCACGGCGGAGCTCCGTGCCTGGCACCGCCGACGCCTCGCCGTGCTGGCCGAGTCCGGAGCGGACGCCCTCGCGATCGAGACGATCCCGAACGAGATCGAGGTCGATGCGCTCGCCGCCGAGCTCGCGCAGCTCGCCCGACCCGACCTGCCGGTGTGGATCAGCCTGTCGGCCGGCAGCGACGCGCTCGCGGGCGACGCGCTGGGGCGCGCGCTGGTGCTCGCGGCCGCGGCGCCCGGCGTCGTCGCCGTGGGCGTGAACTGCTGCGCTCCGGCGATGGTCTCGCCGGCGCTCGCGCTCGCGCCGCAGGGCGTCGCCCGCGTCGCCTATCCGAACAGCGGCGAGCGGTGGGACGCCGTCGCCCGCCGCTGGGTCGGCGCCGGCGGGGTGCCGATCGCGCTGGCCCGCGAGTGGATCGACGCCGGCGCGCGTCTC
>JACEFY010000080.1 GCA_016807485.1 Stenotrophomonas maltophilia
TCACTCTCGACGCAGAGCAGATCGCGAACGTGCGCATCATCATCGCGGCCGGGCGCGACCGCGGCGTCTCAGATCGCGGCATCGCCATCGCCCTCGCGACGGCGATGGTCGAATCGTGGATCCGCAACCTCGACTGGGGCGACCGCGATTCGCTCGGACTCTTCCAGCAGCGCCCGAGCCAGGGATGGGGAACCGAAGACGAGGTGCGCGATGCCTACCGGGCGGCCGCGGCGTTCTACGGCGGCCCCGGCGATCCGAACGGAGCGCTCACCCGCGGTCTGCTCGACATTCCCGGGTGGGACGCGATGGAGTTCAGCTCGGTCGCGCAGGCCGTCCAACGGTCGGCGTACCCCGAACGGTATGCGCCGTGGGAGACGCAGGCGACCGAATGGGTCGCCGTCTACGGGTGAGCATCGACCGCCGATCCAGGGTGCGCCGCTCCCGGGCCTCACAGGGTCTCCTCCGTAGAATCTCGTAGGTGAGCACGAGCCAGCAGACGGACCCGCTGATCGGCCGTCTGGTCGACGGCCGGTACCGCGTCCGTGCTCGCATCGCCCGTGGCGGCATGGCGACGGTCTACGTCGCGACCGATCTGCGCCTCGAACGCCGGGTCGCCCTGAAGGTCATGCACGGTCACCTGTCGGACGACACGGTCTTCCAGAGCCGGTTCATCCAGGAGGCGCGGGCCGCCGCCCGTCTCGCCGACCCGCACGTCGTCAACGTCTTCGATCAGGGGCAGGACGGCGAGCTCGCCTACCTCGTCATGGAGTACCTGCCGGGCATCACGATGCGCGAGCTTCTCCGCGAACAGCGCCGCCTCACCATCCCGCAGACCATCACGATCATGGATGCCGTGCTCTCCGGCCTCGCGGCGGCGCACCGCGCGGGCATCGTGCACCGCGACGTCAAGCCCGAGAACGTGCTGCTGGCCGAAGACGGCCGCATCAAGATCGGCGACTTCGGCCTCGCGCGCGCGACCACCGCGAACACCGCCACCGGCCAGATGCTGCTCGGCACGATCGCCTACCTGGCCCCGGAGCTCGTCACCCGCGGCACCGCAGATGCCCGCAGCGACATCTACGCCCTGGGCATCATGCTCTACGAGATGCTCGTCGGCGAGCAGCCGTACAAGGGCGAGCAGCCGATGCAGATCGCCTACCAGCACGCGACCGACTCGGTGCCGCGGCCGAGCGCGAAGAACCCGGGCGTGCCCGAGCAGTTCGACGAGCTCGTGATGTGGGCGACCGAACGCGAGCCCGACGACCGCCCCACCGACGCCCGCGTCATGCTCGAGCGGCTGCGGGAGATCGAGAAGGAGCTCGGCGTCTTCCCCCACGTCGTGCGCACCGTCGCGCCGGGTGTCACCCGCGACGACGACGGCTTCGACTCGGGCGAGATGACGAAGGTCATGCCCGGCACCTTCACCGCGCCGACCGTGACCGACACCTCCGACAACGCCACGCGTCTGCGCACCCGCACGCGGCGCAACGCCGCCAAGGGCGGCTGGCTGCTCGCGCTCGTGCTGCTGCTCGCCGGTCTCGCGGGCGGTACCGGCTGGTGGTTCGGCTCCGGACCGGGGTCGCTCGTCGCCGTCATCGACGTGTCGGGCCGCTCGCTGGACGAAGCCACCGCACTGCTCGCCGAGCAGTCGCTCGTCGCAGCCCCCGGCCAGGACTACAGCCGCGACGTTCCTGCGGGGCAGGCGATCGGCACCGATCCCGCCGCCGGCACCCGGGTCGACAAGGACAGCCAGGTCACCGTCGTGATCTCGCTCGGCCCGGCATCCCACGACGTCACGGCACTGTCCGGTCTCGCGCTGGATGCCGCCACAGCGACACTGGCGGACTTCTTCATCACGCCGTCCGGCGACCCCACCACGTACTTCACCGACGCCGCCGACGGCACGGTCGTCGGCGCCCGCATCACCCCGCCGGGCGGCGGCGACGCGGCCGACTGCACGAACGGATGCACGGCGCTCGAGGGCTCGACGGTGGCGTTCGACGTCTCGCTCGGACCCGTGCCCGATGTCGCCGGCGACAGTGTCGACGCCGCGACCTCGACTCTGTCGGGCGTTCAGCTCGAGACGGCGCTGACCGAGGAGTTCAGCGACGATGTCGACAAGGGCATCGTCATCCGCGTCGCGCCGTACGAGGGCAACCTCCGCCCCGGCGACACCGTGACCCTCGTCGTGTCGAAGGGACCCCAGCTCTTCGACGTGCCGAGCGTCGTCGGCATGACCCGCGACAAGGCGAAGGCGACGCTCGAGAAGGCCGGCTTCCGCTTCTCCTACTCGGGGCTGTGGGATGCCTGGCCCGACGGGTTCACGAAGGTGAACAGCCAGGACCCCGAGGCCGGTGCCGCGCGCGCGAAGGGCACGACCATCACGCTGCAGCTCACCGTCACGGGCTGACCTCCCTCGGGGATCCTGCACTCCCGCGGAGATCTGCGCACCCGCGGATCGTCAGCGCGGAGATCTCCGCACGAGCGCGGATCTCCGCCGTTGTGACGCCGTGGCCGACGCTCAGCGCTTCTCGAGCTCCTCGGCCACGAGGAAGGCGAGCTCGAGGCTCTGCTTGTGGTTGAGGCGCGGGTCGCACAGGCTCTCGTAGCGCGTCGCGAGTGTCGCCTCGTCGATGTGCTCCGATCCGCCCAGGCACTCCGTGACGTCGTCGCCGGTGAGCTCGATGTGGATGCCGCCCGGGAATGTGCCCACAGCGCGGTGCGCCTCGAAGAACCCGCGCACCTCGTCGACGACGTCGTCGAAGCGCCGCGTCTTGTAGCCCGTGGGCGTCGTCATGCCGTTGCCGTGCATGGGGTCGGTGACCCACAGCGGCGTCGCACCCGAGTCCTTGACGGCCTCCAGCAGCGGCGGCAGCGCGTCGCGGATCTTGCCGGCGCCCATGCGGGTGATGAAGGTCAGTCTGCCCGGCTCGCGGTGCGGGTCGAGCTTGTCGATGAGCGCGAGGGCCGTCTCGGGCGCGGTCGTCGGGCCGAGCTTGACGCCGATCGGGTTGCGGATCTTCGAGAAGTAGTCGACGTGTGCACCGTCGAGGTCGCGCGTCCGCTCGCCGATCCAGAGGAAGTGGGCCGACGTGTTGTAGGGCGTCAGCGTGCGCGAGTCGATGCGCGTCATCGGCCGCTCGTAGTCCATCAGCAGACCCTCGTGGCCGGTGTAGAACTCGACGCGCTTCAGCTCGTCGAAGTCGGCGCCGGCCGCCTCCATGAACTTGATGGCCCGGTCGATGTCGGTCGCGAGCCGCTCGTACTGCTGGTTCGCGGGGTTCTTGGCGAAGCCCTGGTTCCAGCTGTGCACCTCGCGGAGGTCGGCGAAGCCACCCTGCGTGAACGCCCGGATGAGGTTGATGGTGGATGCCGCCGTGTGGTAGCCCTTCAGCAGGCGTGCCGGGTCGGGCTGGCGCGAGGCCTCGGTGAAGTCGTAGCCGTTGACGATGTCGCCGCGGTACGCGGGCAGGGTCACGTCGCCGCGCGTTTCGGTGTCGCTCGAGCGGGGCTTGGCGAACTGACCGGCCATGCGGCCCATCTTCACGACCGGCATGGAGGCGCCGTACGTGAGGACGACGGCCATCTGCAGCACGGTCTTGATGCGGTTGCGGATCTGCTCCGCCGTCGCGCCCGCGAAGGTCTCGGCGCAGTCGCCGCCCTGCAGGAGGAACGCCTGCCCCGCGGCCGCCTTCGCGAGGCGCTCGCGCAGGATGTCGACCTCACCCGCGAAGACGAGCGGCGGCAACGTCGAGATCTCATCGGAGACGGCCGTCACCGCATCGAGGTCGGTCCAGCTCGGCTGCTGCTTGATCGGAAGCGAGCGCCAGTGATCGAGGGTGTCGTGCGGGGAGGGCATCCGGCCAGTCTAGTGGCGGCATCCGAGCCGTGGATGCCGCGTGACGCCCCCGCGCGCGCCCGTCATCCCGCGGCGCATGGCCGTCATCCGGGCGGGCGGCGGTCCTTCACCGTCGACGCGTAGACGTCGTCGTAGCGCTGCTCGCCCAGGCGCTGCAGCGCGACCATGATCTCGTCGGTGACGGAGCGGAGGATGTAGCGATCGCTCTCCAGCCCGTGGAAGCGCGAGAAGTCGAGCGGCTCGCCGATGACCATGCCGACGCGGCCGATGCGCGGGATCGACTGGCCGATCGGCATGACGGTGCCGGTGTCGACCATCACGACGGGCACAACCGGCACCCGCGCCTCGAGCGCCATGCGCGCCAGGCCCGTGCGGCCGCGGTAGAGCCGGCCGTCGGGGCTGCGTGTGCCCTCGGGGTAGATGCCCAGGAGGTCACCGCGACCGAGCACCTGCAGACCGGTGTTGAGCGAGTCCTCCGAGGCCTTGCCGCCCGTGCGGTCGATCGCGATCTGACCACTCGCCTTCATGAAGACGCGCGTGGCCCACCCTTTGAGGCCCTTGCCGGTGAAGTAGTCGCTCTTCGCGAGGAACGACATCCGCCGGTCGATCATGAGCGGGAGGAAGATCGAGTCGCTCACCGAGAGATGGTTGCTGGCGAGGATGGCGGCGCCGGATGCCGGGATGTTCGTGCGCCCGACGATCCACGGCCGGAAGACCGCCTTGACGATCGGACCGATCACGACGTACTTCATGATCCAGTAGAACATCGTCAGGTCCGCATCCTCGCGAGGTCCGCGACGCCGACGAGGCCGGCGTCGTTGCCGAGCGTCGCGGTGACGAAGCGGGCGGTCGGGCGTTCGCCGAACCCCGGCAGCGACGTCTCGTAGGCGATCCGCGTGGGCTCCAGGAGAGCGTCACCCAGTGCGGCCACTCCCCCGCCGATGACGAAGAGTTCGGGGTCCAGGACGGCCTGGAAGGCGCCGCAGGCCTCACCGAGCGCCGTCGCGACGCGGCGCACGGCTTCGAGCGCCCCCGCATCCCCCTCGCCCAGGAGGAGCTGCAGGTCCGCGCCGTGGACGATGCCATCCGACCCGCGGTGGAGCGCGAGGCGCTCACCGATGCCGCCCGCATCGGCGATGTCGCCGATCTCGCGCTGCAGCGCCCGGCCGGAGGCGTACTGCTCGAGGCAGCCGCTCTGGCCGCATCCGCACGGCCGGCCCCCGCGCACGAACCGCATGTGGCCGAGCTCCGCGGCGCTGCCGTTCGCGCCGATCAGGAGCTCCCCGGCGCCGACGACGGCGCCGCCCACGCCCGTGCCGAGGGTGATCATGACCATGTCGCTCGACCCTCGGCCGGCACCGAAGCGGTACTCGCCCCATCCGGCGGCGTTGGCGTCGTTCTCGAGGGTCACGGGACGGCCGATCCGCGCTTCGAACTCGGCGCGCAGCGGCGCGTTCTCCCAGTCGATGTTGGGCGCGTGCAGCATGACGGAGCGCGTGCGGTCGATGAACCCGGCCGCGGCGACCCCGACGGCGTGCACCTCGTGGCGCGCGGCGAGCGCACCGACCATAGCGGCCACGGCATCGGCCAGCGCATCCGTGTCGATCGGAGTCGCAACGCGGAGCTGCTCGACGATGGTGCCGTCGGCGGCGACGACGCCCCCGGCGATCTTCGTCCCACCGATATCGATGCCGACGTTGAGCACGGCGCTCCTTCCCGCCGACCCGGCGGTGCGGCATCGGAGAGTCTAGTGTGGACATCACAGTCTCACGGGGTGCGCGGACCGGCGGAAACTCGACCGCCCGCGGAGACCGCGGGACTGAGTGTCACGAACCGTTAGACTCGATTCCAGTCGTCATCATCGACGCCACCCGGTACCGAAGGAGTTGCCGCCCATGAGCGCCGTCCAATTCGAAGTCCCTGCGATCGTCCCCGCCGATCCGCAGGCCAACGTCGCCGATCTGCTCGTCGAGCGCGTGAAGGCGACGCCGTCGCTCGCGCTGTTCGCCGTGCCCGAGGGCGACGGATGGCGCGACATCAGCGCCGCCGAGTTCGAGCGCGAGGTCATCGCCCTCGCGAAGGGCTTCGTCGCCGCCGGCATCGAGCCCGGCGAGAAGGTCGGCTTCATCGCCCGCACGACCTACCACTGGACTCTCGTCGACTTCGCCCTCTTCTACGCGGGCGCCGTCATGGTGCCGGTCTACGAGACGAGCTCCGCGGCACAGATCAGCTGGATCCTCTCCGACTCGGGCGCGACCTGGGTCATCGGCGAGTCCGACGACCACGCTGCGCGCATCGCCGAGATCCGCTCGGAAGTGCCGCTCATCCGTCAGGCCTGGACGATGGCAGCCGGTGACCTCGACACGCTCACCGCCGGGGGCACGGGTGTCACCGACGACGAGATCGCGCGGCGCCGCTCGCTGGCCGTCGGCGCCGACGTCGCCACCCTCATCTACACGTCCGGTTCGACGGGACGCCCCAAGGGATGCGTCCTCACCCACAGCAACTTCGTCGAGCTCAGCCGCAACGCCTTCCTCGCGTTGAACGACGTGCTCACCGTGCCGAACTCCTCCACGCTGCTGTTCATCACGACGGCGCACATCTTCGCGCGGTTCATCTCGATCCTCGACATCCACGCCGGCGTGAAGACCGGGCACCAGCCCGACACGAAGCAGCTGCTGCCGGCGCTCGGCTCGTTCCAGCCGACCTTCCTCCTGGCCGTCCCGCGCGTCTTCGAGAAGGTCTACAACTCCTCCGAGCAGAAGGCCGAAGCCGGCGGCAAGGGCAAGATCTTCCGCGCCGCGGCCCACACCGCCATCGAGCACTCGCAGCTGCTGCAGGACGGCAAGAAGATCCCGCTCGGCACCAAGATCAAGTTCGCGGTCTTCGACCGGCTCGTCTACAGCAAGCTGCGCGCGGCGATGGGCGGACGCGTGCAGTACGCCGTGTCGGGCTCTGCACCGCTCGGCCCGCGCCTCGGGCACTTCTTCCACAGCCTCGGCATCACGATCCTCGAGGGCTACGGCCTCACCGAGACGACGGCGCCGGCCACCGTGAACCTCGCCACCAAGTCGAAGATCGGCTCGGTCGGCCCGGTGCTGCCCGGCGTCGGTGTGCGCCTGGCCGACGACGGCGAGATCGAGGTCCGCGGCATCAACGTCTTCAAGGAGTACTGGCGCAACCCCGAGGCGACCGCCGAGGCGTTCGACGGCGACTGGTTCCGCACGGGAGACATCGGCGCGTTCGACGACGAGGGCTTCCTCACGGTCACGGGCCGCAAGAAGGAGATCATCGTCACGGCGGGTGGGAAGAACGTCGCCCCCGCCGCGCTCGAAGACCCGATCCGCGCGAACCCGATCGTCGGTCAGGTCGTCGTCGTCGGCGACCAGAAGCCGTTCATCTCCGCGCTCGTCACCCTCGACCCCGAGATGCTCCCCGCCTGGCTCGCCAACAACGGCCTGCCCGCGGACATGACGCTGTCGCAGGCCGCGGCCGAGCCGAAGGTGCGCGAGGAAGTCCAGCGTGCCGTCGACATCGCCAACAAGCGGGTGTCGCGCGCCGAGTCGATCCGCAAGTTCGTCATCCTCGACACCGAGTGGACGGAAGCATCCGGCCACCTCACCCCGAAGATGAGCATCAAGCGGAACGTCATCATGACCGACTTCGCCGACGCCGTCGAAGACCTCTACACGATGCCGGTGTCGACGACGAACATCGCCCTCGGCGGCTGATCGATCGGTGGGGAGCGGCGAAGCCGGCGCTCCCCACCGTCACTCAAGCGAGGTTTCGAGACGCGTCGCTGCGCGACGCTCCTCGACCTGAGTCGCAGACGGATCAACGCCGCTGCGCGGCACCCCACCGTCTCGAGCAAGGTTTCGAGACGCTTCGCTCCTCAACCTGAGTCGCAGACGCATCAACGCCGCTGCGCGGCATTGATCCGTCTCGACTCAGAACCAGGTGCTCTCGCGGATCTCGCGCATCGCGGTCTTGCGGTCTTCTGCGCTCAGGCGCGAGAGGTACAGCATGCCGTCGAGGTGATCGGTCTCGTGTTGCAGCGCCTGCGCCAGAAGACCTTCCCCCTCGAGGACGACCTCATTGCCGTCGAGATCGTTCCCGACGACCTTCGCCCAGGGGTAGCGCAGCGCGTCGTGCCAGAGGCCCGGGACCGACAGGCATCCCTCGCCGACGGGCGTCGGCTCCCCCGACACCTCCACCAGGACGGGGTTCAAGACGTAGCCGATATCCCCGTCGATGTTGTAGCTGAAGGCGCGCAGCCCCACCCCGATCTGCGGGGCGGCGACACCGGCGCGTCCGGCGGGCTCGACGGTGTCGAGCAGGTCGCGGACGAGGGCGCGGATGCCGTCGTCCACGGCGTCAATGGGAGCGCTCGGGGCGCGGAGCACCGGGTCGCCGAAGA
>JACEFY010000081.1 GCA_016807485.1 Stenotrophomonas maltophilia
CGCCCACGCCAGGCCGGCGACGACGACCGCGCTGACGCAACCGATGACCCACCTCTGTGTCGTCGTCGGTGTGCGACGATCCTGGCCGGCGCGCAGCCGATCCGTTTCGACAGGTGTCCCCATGCACGTGCCTCCCCAAGCACTGTTGGCCTCCCCCGAGAGGGCGACCGTTCCCCGCGCCCACGTCACGCGCGAGATCGATGTCTCTCCCCAGATCCATCCCGCGCGGCCGTGGCCGATGCGCTGACTCTACACTTCTGCGTCCGCGCCCGGAATACCCGGGCGGAATCCCACCGGTGGAACAAACGGCGTGCCCGTCCCGGTGTGGGGAGGGGGACGGGCACGCCGCGGCGTGGACGGCTCACATTCTCAGGGGCAGCCCCGTCGGTGGTGTCCGCGCCGAGCGCGGGAGGGCGTGGCGCTGGGCCACGCATCCTTCGCACGCACGTCGGGAGCGGATGTGAGCCGCCACATCTCTTACTGCGATCCCTGATGGGATGGCAGAGGACTGGACGCAGGCCACACGCGGCCCTCAGTGAGCCGCCGGATGGCGTCGGTCGTGACTGCGACGGGCGTCGCGCCCCGGCCGAGCAGGTAGGCGTCGAACTCTTCTTCGCCGTGCAGGTCGACATAGCGGCGACCTTGGGCGTCGCGCTCGGCGGTGTGCGTCGTCGGCGGCACTGCGGGGCAGTCACGGTGGTGTCCGGTGAGTGCGTCGTAGACGGCGACGTATGCCTCGGCCTGAGGTCGCCAGTCGAGGACGTCGACCACCCGCTGCCGCGCGGCCCGCGCCATCTCGACGCGCAGAGCCTGGTCGTCGATCAGATGCTCGACATGATCCGCGAACGCGGCGACATCGCCGGACGGTGCATAGAGCACCGTGTCCGCGCCCGACACGCGGGTCTCTTCGAGGTCGAACGCGACCGATGGGAGGGCGTACGACATGTACTCCATCGTCTTGTTCATCGTCGACACGTCGTTGAGCGGCGTCTTCAGATCGGGGCACACGCCGATGTCCCCACGGCTCAGGTACTCCGCCATCTCGATGCGGTCGACGCGTCCCGTGAACGTCACGTGGTCGTGCAGCTTCAATGCCAGCGTCTCGGTCCTGAGGTCTTCGAGGCAGTCGCCGAAGCCGAGCAGTGTCGCGGTGACGTTCCGGCGGCCCCGCCGGTGCACCAGCTCATCCATCACGTGCAGGACCTTGTCCACGCCGTCCTGCGGGCCCATGATCCCGACGTAGACCAGGTTCACGGTGTCCGAGCGGCGCGGGCTCTCGGGATAGATCGGGCGCATCACTTCCGTATCCGGTCCGCTCCGCACCACCGTGACGTCTTCCGGGCGCCGCCCGCCCCGCTCGATCGCCTTCGACTTGTACGACTGGTTCGTCGAGATCACATGATCGGCGGCCCGGAACGAGCGTCGCTCGAGCCACAGCAGCGCGCGATACTCGAGACGCTTGAGCGCACCCTTCGGTTCCCCGAACCGCGAACGGAACAGCTCAGGATTGAGATCGTGATGGTCGTAGACGAACTTCACCCCGGAGATGCGCCAGAGAAGAGCGAGCAGCCAGAACGTGTCCGGGGGATTGCAGGCCTGCATCACGTCGAAGCGCCCCGAGCGGCGGCGCACCCGCAGTGACAGCACGGCGGTGCGCACCCAGCTGTAGGCGAACTCCCAGGCGAAGCCGAAGAGCCCTTCGGCCTCCGGCGCGGGCGCGTACTTGTAGATGTCGACGCCGTCGAGGCGCTCGAAGGCGGGGTCGCCCGGCCCCTTGGGGCAGATCACGCTCACCCGGTACCCCCTCGTGACGAGGGCCTGGCACTCGAGCCACACTCGCCGGTCCAACGGCACCGGCAGGTTCTGGACGATGATCAGGACGTGCGGCGCGTGAGCCGCGCGCGATGAGTGACGCATCAGTACGCTCCCTTGGGTCGGACCATGACCGCAGCCGTCAGCAGCATGATCTTGAGGTCGGCGGTGACCGACCAGTTCTCGACGTAGTGCAGGTCGAGCCGCACGCTCTGCTCCCACGAGAGGTCGCTGCGTCCGCTGATCTGCCAGAGGCCGGTGATGCCCGGCTGCACGTACAGGCGCCGGAGCATGTCGCGGTCGTAGCCCTGCACTTCGTCCGGCAACGGGGGCCGCGGGCCCACGACGCTCATCTCGCCGGTGAGGACGTTCCAGAACTGCGGCAGCTCGTCGAGTGAGAACCGTCGCAGGATCGCCCCGACGCGCGTGACCCGCGGATCGTGCTTCAGCTTGAAGAGCGGGCCGGCCCCCTCGTTCTGCGCTTCGAGCTCCGCGCGGCGCGCCTCGGCGTCCGTGCCCATCGTGCGGAACTTGAGGATGTCGAACTCCCGCCCGTCACGGCCGATCCGCCGCTGCCGGAAGAACACTCCGCCGGGGGAGTCGAGCACGATCGCGAGCGCGATGATCGGGGTGATGAGCCCGATCGGGATGAGCGCGAGCGCCGCGACGACGACGTCCAGCCGGCGCTTGGCGCGCATCGTCGGCCGGTCGAATCTCGGCAGGCTCACCCGGATGAGCGCGAGGCTCTGCGCGCGGTCGAAACGGATGCGCGACTGTGCGACGTCGGCCAGCCGCGTGGCGAGCACCAGATCGGTGGCCGCACCCTCCAGACTCCAGCTGAGCCGCCGGACGTAATCCGGGTCGTCGCCGGCACCTCCGGCGACGACGACCGTCTCGATGCACCGGTCACGCGCGATCTGTGCGACGTCGACGGCCCCGCTCATCACATCGAACGCGACGCCGTCGACGGTCAGCGGTCCGGCATCGCCGTCGACGACCACGACGCCGACGATGTCATGGCCCGACCGCGCGCCGCGCAGCGACTGCACGGTGTGGGTGATGCCGGACCGGCTGCCCACGATGAGCGTCCGCGAATCGAGCGTCGCATGCGAGGCCGGCCGCGCCGTCCACGCGTGCTGCACCAGTCGCGAGGTCACGAGGATCGCGATCCCCGCCGGAAGTGTCAGCGCGACGTGCGCGGCGAGGACGGGCCAACCGGTCACCCCGGCGAGGATCGCAAGGCCTGCGACACCGATCGCTGCGGAGTGCAGGATCGGCAGGAGCTCCAGTCGCTCGCCGGCCCCCCGCCGGTGCGCCTCACGCCGCAGGACGTGCAGCGCGGTCGTCCAGGCGAGTGCGAGGACGAGCGCGCCGAAGACGAGGTGCCCCGCCGCCGCCGCGCTGACCGTCTGTCTGGTCAGTTCGAGCGCGGTGGTCGCTCCGACGGCGGCGACGATGATCGCCGCATCCACCGCTCCCGAGCGCGCGTGGTGCCGCCGACGGTTGATGATCCGCTGCTCGAGCAGCGGCATCGCCCGCGGGGCACCGACGGCGCTGATCCCGGTGAGGGGAAGCGCCGGCGCGGTCATGTCCGTGGCCTGCGATCACAGATCGATTCGGTCGGTCGTGCGTCGTGTGCACGCGAATGCGTACGGCAAAGCTTCCCCATTGCTGTTCCCCGTGTCCCCAGTTCGCAGGCTCTCGCCTGCAGTTCCCCCGTGGCGGACCCCCGTCCGCCAGTACGAGCCGAAGCCCGATTTTCCGTGCAGTTGCGTCAGCGATCCGGCTCCCAAGCCCGACCGTCGTGGACACCGACCCCTCGGCATCCGCCGCCCCAATGGCTGACGCGTTGAGTATTGCACGCCGTCCGCGCCGGGGGAAGAGCGACGCGAAGATTCGGTCATGTCGGTGCGCGTCCTGGTCGTCTTCACAGCCATGTGAACGATAGAATCGGCGCGTCCGCGTAATTCCCCCCGAGTTGCTCCCCGCAACGCTACGGCGACGACATCCCCCGGTGTCCCGCCGCGGGCACGTGGCGTGGGACCCCTGTGAGACGCCCTTCCCCAAAGGACGTCAGTTCCAGGGGTCCCTTCTTCTTTCCTCCGCCATGGGCGCGAAAGTCGGAGTGCCGGATGCCGCCTACCATGGTGGCTATGTGTGGAATCGTCGGATACGTCGGCCCGCGGCCGAGCCAGGACATCCTGATCTCGGGCCTCGCCCGCCTCGAATACCGCGGCTACGACTCGGCCGGAATCGCCGTGATCGACGGCGACGGTCACCTCGGGCTTCGCAAGCGCGCGGGCAAGCTCCAGGTGCTGCGCGACGACCTCGCCGCCCACCCCATGGCCAACGGCACGACAGGCATCGGCCACACGCGCTGGGCGACCCACGGCGGACCCAACGATGCCAACGCGCATCCGCACCTCGCCGACGACGACAAGCTCGCCGTCATCCACAACGGCATCATCGAGAACTTCGCCGAGCTGAAGGCCGAGCTCTCCAGCCAGGGCTACACCTTCCGCTCCGAGACCGACACCGAGGTCGCGGCCGTCCTCCTCGGCCGCGAGTTCGACGCATCCGGCGATCTCGTGGCGGCCTTCCGCGCCGTCGCCGCCCGTCTCGAGGGCGCCTTCACGCTCCTCGCCATGCACCAGGACCAGCCCGGCCTCGTCGTCGGCGCCCGCCGCAACTCTCCGCTCGTCATCGGCCTCGGCGAGGGGGAGAACTTCCTCGGATCCGACGTCGCCGCCTTCGTCGAGCACACCCGCAACGCCCTCGCCATCGGGCAGGACCAGATCGTCGCCATCACGCCCGACGGCGTCACCGTCACCGACTTCGCCGGCGATGCCGTGGAGGTCGAGCCGTTCGAGGTGGTGTGGGACGCCTCGGCCGCCGAGAAGGGCGGCTGGTCGTCGTTCATGGCCAAGGAGGTGTCGGAGGAGCCCGACGCGGTCGCCAATACGATCCGCGGGCGTGTCCACGACGGTGAGGTCGTCATCCCCGAGCTCGCCGGGCTCGACGACCTGTTCGCCGGCGTCCGTCGCATCATCATCATCGCGTGCGGCACCGCCGCCTACGCGGGCCAGACCGGGGCCTACGCCATCGAGCAGTGGACGCGCGTGCCCGTGAGCGTCGAGCTCGCGCACGAGTTCCGCTACCGCGATCCCGTGATCGGCGACGACACCCTGATCGTCTCGATCAGCCAGTCGGGCGAGACGATGGACACGCTCATGGCAGTCAAGTACGCCCGCGAGCACGGCGCGAAGACGCTCTCGATCTGCAACACGCAGGGCGCGACCATCCCACGCGAGTCGGATGCCGTCATCTACACGCACGCCGGGCCCGAGGTCGCCGTCGCCTCGACGAAGGCGTTCGTCGCGCAGATCACCGCGCTGTACCTGCTCGCTCTGCACGTCGGCCGCATCCGCGGCACGCTGTCGCCGGCGGAGTCGGCGATCCATGTGCGCGAGCTCGAGGCGATCCCCGACAAGATCTCGCGGGTGCTCGCCGAGGAGCAGGCGCACATCGAGCAGTTCTCGCGCTGGATGGCCGACACGCAGTCGGTGCTCTTCCTCGGGCGGCACGTCGGATACCCGATCGCCCTCGAGGGCGCGCTCAAGCTCAAGGAGATCAGCTACATCCACGCCGAGGGATTCGCGGCGGGCGAGCTCAAGCACGGCCCGATCGCGCTCATCGAGCCGGGGCAGCCGGTGTTCGTCATCGTGCCGTCGCCGCGCGAGTCGGCGGAGCTGCACAAGAAGGTCGTCTCGAACATCCAGGAGATCCGCGCGCGCGGCGCCCGGGTGATCGTCGTCGCCGAAGAGGGGGATGCCGCGGTGCTGCCCTTCGCGGATGAAGTGCTGCGCATCCCGCTCGCCGGCCCCCTGTTCGAGCCCCTCCTGGCGGTCGTTCCCCTCCACATCTTCGCCATGGGCCTCGCGACCGCGAAGGGCCTCGACGTCGACCAGCCCCGCAACCTCGCGAAGTCCGTCACAGTGGAGTAAACCCCCGCCTTCCCCCGCGAGCCGACAGGCTGTGCGCGAGCCGACAAGCTGCGCGCGCGCCGAAGCTGTCGGCTCGCGCAGAAGCTGTCGGCTCGCGGTGATGGTCGCGGGGCAGGGAGGCGGCGATAGGCTGGCGGGATGATCGTGGGCATCGGCGTGGACCTCGTCGACGTGCCGCGGTTCACCCGCTCCATCGAGCGCACGCCGCGCCTCCTCGAACGCCTCTTCTCGCCGGCGGAGCGCGGTCTCAAGCCGCACTCGCTCGCCGCGCGCTATGCGGCCAAGGAAGCGCTCATCAAGGCGCTGGGCGGATCGGACGGCGTGCACTGGGCCGACATCGAGATCGCGTCCGAGCCGAGCGGCCGCCCGGTGTTCGCGCTGTCGGGATCCACGGCATCCGTGGTCGCCGACCGGGGCATCGACGCGCTGCACCTCTCGCTCTCGCACGATGCGGGGCTCGCGACGGCGTACGTGATCGCGGAGTCCGCTGCATGAGTCGCATGCCCGCCGGGGTGCTCCGCGAGGCCACGATCGACACCGGCGCCATCACCGCCAACGTCCGGCACCTGCGGCGTCTCACGGATGCCGAGGTCATCGCCGTCGTCAAAGCCGACGGGTACGGCCATGGGGCCGTCCGCTCGGCGGTCGCGGCGCTCGAGGGCGGGGCGACCCGCATCGGCGTGGCGGATGTGGGCGAGGCGCTCGCACTCCGGCGCGCCGGCATCGACGCACCGGTGCTCGCCTGGCTGCACGCGCCCGGCGCGACGTTCGGCGAGGCTGCCGCCCAGGGGATCGAGCTCGGGATCTCGAGCATCGATCAGCTGATCGCCGCATCCGCCGCGGCGGCATCGACCCGGGCGGTCGGCGTGCACCTCAAGCTCGAGACCGGGCTCGGCCGTAACGGCATCGCCCCGGCGGACTATGCCGTCGTGTTCGCCGAAGCCGCGCGGCTCGAACGCATCGGGAAGATCCGTGTCATCGGGATCTTCAGCCATCTGTCCAACACCACGCCGGACGACGACCGCGCCGCCCTCGCCCGCTTCCGCGACGCGCTGGCGCTCGCCGCCGCGCACGGGCTGGCCCCGCAGGTGCGGCATCTGGCCGCCTCGCACGCCGCGATCGCCCTGCCGGAGGCCCGGTTCGGTTGCGTGCGCCTCGGCATCTCCATCTACGGCCTCTCGCCGTTCGCCGACCGGACCTCGGCCGACCTCGGCCTCCGGCCGGCCATGACGCTCCGCGCGCCGGTCGCGGCCGTGCGCCGGGTGCCCGCCGGGCAGGGCGTCTCGTACGGATACCTGCATCGGGTCGAGCGCGACACGACCCTCGCCCTCATCCCGCTCGGCTACGCCGACGGCGTTCCCCGCAGCGCCTCGGGCGGCGGGGCCGTGCGGATCGGCGGCGAGACCTTCCCCGTGGCCGGCCGCATCGCGATGGACCAGTTCGTCGTCGACGTCGGCGACACCCCGGTCGCGGTCGGCGATGAGGCCGTGCTCTTCGGCGACCCGACGCTGGGTCTGCCGCCGGTCGAGGCCTGGGCGGATGCGGCCGGCACCATCAACTACGAGGTCGTCACGCGGATCGGCCCGCGCGTGCCCCGCCGGCAGGTGGCGCAGTGACCGGGCTCGACGCGTTCGCGGGGGAGCGGGAGATCGCTTCGGCATCCGCCATGGAAGACCTGGGGCACGCGATCGGTCAGGCCCTCAGCGGCGGCGATCTCGTCGTGCTCACCGGGCCGCTCGGCGCCGGCAAGACGACGCTCACCCGCGGCATCGGCGCGGGACTCGGCGTGCGCGGACCCATCCAGAGCCCCACGTTCGTGATCGCCCGTACGCATCCGTCGCTCGTCGACGGCCCGCCGCTCGTGCACGTCGACGCCTACCGCCTCGGCACCGACGGGGAGCTCGACGACCTCGACATCGATTTCGCGCGCTCGGTGGTGATCGCCGAGTGGGCGGCGCCGTTCGCCGCCGCCGTCGCCGACACGTGGTGGGAGATCGAGATCGAGCGCGGCTGGTCGGGCACCGGACTCGACACGGCGTGCGGTACCGGCGGCCCGCACATCGCCGACATGGAGGATGCCGCGCCCCGACGCGTCCGCATCCGTCGCCGGCCGTAGACCCGCGCCCGGATACCCTGGAGTGGTGATCCTCGGCATCGACACCTCCCTCGGCACGGCCGTCGCCGTCGTCGAGGGCGACGGCGTGGTGCGGTCCGAGGCGGCCAGCGAGAATCCGCTCGGTCACGCGGAGGTCATCGGCACGCTCATCGAGTCGGCGCTGGCCGATGCCGCGCTCGGCGCCATCGGGGCGACGTCGGGGGCGCATCCGGTGGTGCTGACGCATGTCGCCACCGGCATGGGTCCGGGCCCCTTCACCGGGCTCCGCGTCGGGATCGCCGCGGGG
>JACEFY010000082.1 GCA_016807485.1 Stenotrophomonas maltophilia
ATCGAATCGCGGGTGAGTCCGTTGGCCGACAGGAGGGCGTCGAGGCCGACACCGCTCGCCTGCGCGATGGCCCAGAGGGTGTCACCGCCGACCACGGTGTGCGTCGCCGCGGTCACGGGCGCGGGTGCGGGGGTGGCCGCCGGCGCTGCGACCGGCACGGTGCCCGCGAGCACGAGCACCTGCCCGGGACGGATGATCGAGCTCCATCCGAGGCCGTTCCAGGCGAGCACGTCCGATGTCTTCAGCCCGTAGCGCGCGGCGATCGCGCTGACCGTGTCGCCTGCTGCCACGGTGTGGGTCGCAGGAGGGGCGGATGCCGGCGCGATGCGCGCTGCCGACGTGTCGCGGAGGGCGGGGGCCCATGACCGTTCGAGCGAGCGGTCGCCGTCGGTCGCGTGGGCAGGGCCGGCGCTCAGCGAGAGTGCGATGGTGCCGAGGACGGCGGTCGGCACGGTGACCGCGCCGGGGCGGAGAGTGTGGAGTCGTCGCAAGATGTTCCCTTCTTTTGACCCCGCCACCGTGTCACGGATGTCAACTCCTGTCAACGGGTGATAAAGGAGTGACTGATGTGACGGATGTGACTGGTCGCACGATTCGTGGGCGGATCGGCCGACGTCCACCACGGAGGACGAGCAGTGGAATAGTGGGAGGGTGACTGGTGAGACCCCTGAGACCACCCCGACCGCATGGCTGACCATGCCCGACCTCGTGGAGCGCCTCGGTGAGCCGCTCGGGCGGGTGCGGCGCCTCCTCGACGATCGCTTCCTGATCGGGTCGCGGCGGACCGGTGTGTTCGCGGTGCCGGAGGTGTTCGTCGTCGACGACCACCCGCTCTCGTCCCTGCGGGGGACCGTCATCGTGCTGCAGGATGCCGGCTTCACCGACGACGAGGTGATCGACTGGCTGCTCGGACACGACGACACCATCGGCCGAGCGCCGATCGCCGCGCTCCGCGAGGGGCGCAAAGCCGAAGTGCGCCGCGTCGCGCAGACGCTCGCCTGACGCGGGACCCGCAGCGCGGTCAGGCCGTGCGGACCGTCGCCTCCCGCGCGAGGTCGCGCAGCATGCCGACCGCCGTTGTCGCCAGCGGCGCGCCACGGAGCGCCCGGTCGCCTTCGTCGGCGTAGCGCGTGATGTGCTCCTCGACCCGTGTCAGGGCGCCGGAGTCGATGATCGTCTGCTGCAGAGCCGAGATCTGCGCGTCGTCCAGGGTCGGGTCGCCGATCAGCTCGTCGAGGACGCGGCGCGCTCCGGGCGCGAGCGACTCGCGCGCGTAGGCGATGAGCAGAGTCCGCTTGCCCTCGCGGAGGTCGTCGCCGGACGGCTTGCCCGTCACCGCGCTGTCGCCGAACACCCCGAGGACGTCGTCGCGGAGCTGGAAGGCGAGTCCGAGCGGATGCCCGAATCCGCTCAGTGCCGCCGCCTGGTCGGCGTCGGCGCCGGCGAGGGCGCCGCCGAGCAGCAGCGGGTGCTCGATCGAATAGCGCGCGGACTTCAATGACGCGACGCGCAGAGCGCGCTCGGCCTGCGCGTCGTCGGGGGCCGTCAGGTAGGCGGCTTCCTCGGCGAGATCGAGGAACTGGCCCACCGTCACCTCGCGTCGCATCATCGCGTAGATGTCGCGGGCCCTGGCCGCATGCGGACTCTCGGCGAGCCCTTCCTCGAGGAGGTCGTCGCTCCAGGCGACGAGGAGGTCGCCTAGGAGGATCGCCGCCGAGCGGCCGAAGCCGGCCGCGTCTCCGGCCCACCGGGCCTCCCGGTGGCCGGCTTCGAACGCGCGATGGGCCGCCGGGTGTCCGCGGCGGGTGTCGGAGTTGTCGATGATGTCGTCGTGCACGAGCGCGGCGGCATGGAAGACCTCGAGTGCGGCAGCGGCCGCGATCGCCTCGGGCGGCGCGGCGATCGGCCGCCCGCCACGATGCTCGGCGACGGCCCGCCAGCCCGTAAGGCAGAACCGTGCCCGCAACCGCTTCCCACCCGTGACGGCAGCCACTCCGGATCGCACGAAACCGGCCGCTTCATCGCCCCATCCGCCCGCAGCGCTCCGCTGATCGTCGGTGAATCTTTCCAGTCGCTGGGAAACCGCCTCGATCGGGTCTGCAGGAGCGCTCACGGGCCTAGCCTAGTTCGCGAGTGCATGCGTAGAATCAGTGCACTGGAGCCCGAGGGGGATGCATGCCGCTGTCAGAGCAGGAGCAGCGTCTGCTCGATGAGATGGAACGTCATCTCATGAGCAAGGACGCCGATGTCGTCACTGCGCCCCGAGAAGGTCAGACGCTGAGCTATCGCAACATCGTCTACGGCTCGATCCTCGTCCTCCTGGGTCTCGGAGGCCTCATCGTCGGCGTCTCGACCGACCTCATCGTCGTGGGCGTGCTCGCCTTCGTGGTGATGGTCGCCGGTGTCGTCCTGGCGGTCACCCCGAACCGCAACGGCGGAAC
Source organism: Stenotrophomonas maltophilia (assembly GCA_016807485.1). Lineage (GTDB taxonomy): Bacteria > Actinomycetota > Actinomycetes > Actinomycetales > Microbacteriaceae > Microbacterium. The sequence goes on from JACEFY010000082.1 coordinate 2,442, forward strand.
CTCCACTCGCGGCACGACGGGGGAGCGCAAATCCGCACCCGCACCGTCCGCTTCCTCCTCTTTCATGGACCGCATCAACGATCGCTGGGACCGCCGGCACGGCTCCGACTGACGATCGGGCGCCCGCCCGATCCGCACCGAAAGCACCGACCTCCGGGTCGGTGCTTTTTTTTGTGCGTCGCGGCGGCCGCCGGGCGAAAACGGCCAGAAATAGATAGTGAAGTGGAGGGAAGTGGAGTAAAGTGGCGGACATAGCCGACGGCCGGGTCGACAGAGGGGGAGGGTCCGATGCTGCTGGGCACCTACACCCCCAAGCTCGACGACAAGGGCCGGGTCATCCTGCCGGCGAAATTCCGCACCGATCTGGGTGACGGCCTCGTCGTCACCCGCGGCCAGGAGCGGTGCCTCTACGTGTTCAGCACCAAGGAGTTCGAGCGGGTCTACGAGAAGATCCGCGAAGCGCCCCTCACCAACAAGCAGGCGCGCGACTTCCAGCGCATGTTCCTCTCGGGCGCGAGCGACGAGCGTCCCGACGGACAGAGCCGCATCACGATCCCACCGCACCTGCGCACCTACGCCAACCTGGGCCGCGAACTCGTCGTCACCGGAGTCGGCGCGCACGCCGAGATCTGGGACGCGGATGCCTGGAACGCCTACGCCGAAGGCAACGAAGACAGCTACTCCGACATGGAGCAGGAGGTGATCCCGGGCTTGTTCTGATCCGTGGCCGTGACTCCCAGCCGCACGCCCTGACACACTTCCCCGGTGCCAGGTCGCGGCGGATGGGGATCACGACTCCGGATCACCGGCCCCCGCATCATGGCCCTCCACGACATCCACACCCCCGTCCTGCTCGAGCGCTGCGTCGAGCTGCTCGCTCCGGCCCTCCACCGCCCGGGCGCCGTCCTCGTCGACGCCACCGAGGGCATGGGCGGGCACTCCGAGGCGCTGCTCGAGCGGTTCACCGACATCCGGCTCATCGGCCTCGACCGCGACACCGACGCCCTCCGCATCGCCGGAGAGCGGCTCGCGCGCTTCGGAGACCGCGTCACCCTCGTCCACACCGTCTACGACGGCATCGCCGAGGCGGTCGCATCCGCCGGGGCGCCGAGAGTCGACGGCATCCTCTTCGACCTCGGCGTCTCCTCTCTGCAACTCGACGAGGCCGAACGCGGCTTCGCCTACGCGCAGGATGCCCCGCTCGACATGCGGATGGACCAGACCGCGGGAACGACCGCGGCCGACATCCTCGCCACCTACGGCGAGGGCGACCTGCGGCGCATCTTCGAGCGCTACGGCGAAGAGAAGCTCGCCGGCCGCTACGCGCGGGCGATCATCGCGGCGCGCTCCACGGCGCCGCTCGAACGCTCCGGCCAGCTCGTCGACGTCCTCCTCGCCGCGACGCCGGTCGCCGTGCAGCGCGAAGGCCGCGGGCACCCGGCGAAGCGCGTCTTCCAGGCGCTGCGCATCGAGGTGAACGCCGAGCTCGCCGTGCTGGAGCGGGCGCTCCCCGCCGCCCTGGGCGTGCTGGGCGTCGGTGGCCGCATCGTCGTGATGTCGTACCAGTCGCTGGAAGACCGGCTCGTCAAGCGCGAGTTCGCGGATGCCGCCGCCTCGACCGCGCCGCCCCGCCTCCCCGTCGAGCTGCCGGAGCACGCGCCCCGGTTCCGCCTGATCACCAAGGGCGCCGAAGTGGCCTCCGAGGACGAACGCGCCCGCAACCCGCGCGCGACACCCGTGCGGCTCCGTGCCGCCGAACGAGTGAGGGAGGCGTCGTGAGCGCTGATCTGCTGGCCGTCGCCCTGCCGGCCCCCGAACGCTCCCGTGCTCCACGACTGCGCGCCGTCGAGACGCCGCTGCCGGCCCGTCGCCCGCGCCTTCTGTACGGACTCATCGCTGTCGCCGGTGCCGTGCTCATCGGCGCGACGCAGATGGGACTGTCGATCCTCACGACGCAGACGTCGTACGACATCGCCACCCTCACGCAGGAGCAGCGCGCACTGGGCTGGCAGAAGCAGATGCTCGAAGACCAGGTCGCCGGCCTGAGTTCGCCGCAGTACCTCGCTGCCAATGCCTCCGCCCTCGGCATGGTCGTGGGCCAGGCGCCGAGCTACCTGCGGTTGAGCGACCGCGCGATCATCGGAGACGGGTCGATTGCGGTCGGAGCGTCGTCCGTCGACGCACTGGCGAAGGCCGCCGTGCCCAACGCCCTCGTCGGCGGGGTCCCGCTCGTGACCGACCCGGCATCCAGCCTCACCGCCGGCGCCACCGTCGACGCCGCCCTCCTCACCGCCGATTCGTCGACACCCCCCGCGATCGCCGACGGTCTGCCGACTCCCGCCACACACTGAGAGACATGACGACTCGAGCCACCCGCAGCCCGCGCCGCCGCACCGTCGTCGCCCTCGCCATCGTGCTCGCCGTGCTGTCGGCGTTCGTGGTGCGGCTCGTCGACATCCAGGTCGTCAACGCGAGCGACCACGTGAAGGATTCGCAGGACTACGCCACCGGCGCCAGCGTCACCCTCCACGGCAGCCGCGGCGACATCGTCGACACGGGCGGCACCGTGCTGGCCGACAGCACGACGCGCTACGACGTGCAGATCGACCCGGCCCTCGCCGTCAAGGGCGCGCCGCAGCGTGACGCCGAGGGCGCCGTCGTCAAGGACGACGAAGGCGACCCGGTGATCGTGCCGTGGGAGTCGCTCGCCGCCCAGATCGCCGCCATCACGGGACAGTCCGCCGACGATGTGAAGAAGATCGTCGCCGACGCCCTCGCGATCAACCCCGAGTCGCAGTACGCGCTCATCAAACAGCGGGTCTCGACCGAGGAATACCGTGCCCTGGCAGACCTGAAGACGCCGTTCCTCGCCTTCCCGACCGATCCTTCCCGCACCTACCCGGACGGTGCGGTGGCGGGAAACCTCATCGGATTCGTCGGATCCGACGGTACGCCGCTCGAAGGCCTCGAGAGTCTGCAGAACTCCTGCCTGACCGGCACGGACGGCAAGCTGACCTATCAGCGCGGCGCGGACGGTGTCATCATCCCCGGGACCGAGGTGGAGACGCCCGCGACCGACGGCGGCACCCTGCAGCTCACGATCGACTCCGACCTGCAGTGGTACATGCAGCAGCTGATCTCGGAGGAGACCGACCGCCTGCAGGCGAATTGGGGCGGGATCATGGTCGTCGAGGTCGGCACGGGAAAGATCCGTGCCGCCGCCGAGTCCGACACCGTGGACCCCAACGACCCGGGGGCGTCCGACGCGGAGAGCCGCTCGTCGAAGCTCCTGCGCTACTCGTATGAGCCCGGGTCGACATTCAAGCCCGTCACGGCGGCCACCGGCATCGACGTCGGCGCCTTCACGCCTCTGACGACGGTGTTCGACCCGGACCGGATGGAGTTCCCGAACGGCGCCGTGATCAACGACGACGAGAAGCACGACCCGATGACCCTCACCCTCAACGGCGGCCTCGTGCGGTCGTCGAACGTGTCGATGTCGCAGTTCGGCGCGATGATCGATCCGCAGACGCGTCTGGACTACCTGAAGAAGTTCGGCGTCGGGCAGGGCACCGCCCTCGGCTGGTCGGGGGAGCCCAAGGGCAGCTATCACGAGGTCGCCGACTGGGACAACCAGACGTACTACACCACGACGTTCGGCCAGGCCTTCACCGTCACCGTCCCGCAGGTGGCGAGCGTCTACCAGACCATCGCGAACGGCGGGGTGCGCCAGCCGCTGTCGCTCGTCGAGTCGTGCACCGCCGCGGACGGCACGGTGACCACGCCGGAGCTCCCCGCGCCGGAGCGGGTCATCAAGGCCGACACCGCGGCACAGGTGGGCCAGATGCTCGAGAACGTCTTCGCACAGGGCACGCTCGCCGACGACGTGAAGATCCCGGGGTACCGCATGGCGGGTAAGACCGGAACCGCGCAGGTCTCCAACGGCGTGGGCGGCTACAAGGACGGCGTCTACTTCACCTCCCTCGTCGGTTACGCTCCCGCGGACGATCCGAAGTACGTTGTCATCACGGTCTTCGACGAGCCCCAGACGGTGCGCATGTCGTCGGCCAACCGCACGTCGTTCAAGAAGGCCATGACCCAGGTGCTCACGCACTACCGCATCATGCCGTCGGATTCGACGACACCCCTGCTGCCCGTGACACCGTGACGCGCTCCGCCGCGTGAGGAACCAGACACCATGATCCGCATGACCCTGGCCGAGGTCGCCGCAACCGTCGGGGGAACCCTCCGGACGGCCGGCGCCGACACCCCCGAGACCGTCGTGGACGGCACCGTCGACACCGACTCGCGGGTCATCGGAGCGGGCGACATCTTCGTCGCGAAGCCCGGCGAGACCACCGACGGGCACCTGTTCGTCCCGGCGGTCGCCGACGCCGGCGCGGCCCTCGCGATCGTCGAGCGCCCCGTGGATGCCGCCGTGTCGCAGATCGTCGTGGCCGATGTCGTCGCCGCGCTCGCGGACCTCGCCCGCGAGGTCGTCGCCCGCGTCCGCGCGGCGGGCCGGCTAACGGTCGTCGGCATCACCGGCTCCAACGGCAAGACGACGACGAAGAACCTCCTCGCCCGCATCCTCCAGGACGAGGGCGAGACCGTCGCCCCTCGCGCCTCGTACAACAACGAGGTCGGCGCGCCCATCACCATGCTGCGCGTCACCCCCGACACCCGCTACCTCGTGTGCGAGTTCGGCGCTGCCGGCCCCGGCCAGATCGCGCGCCTTGCGGGGCTCGTGACCCCCGACATCGGCGTCGTCCTCATGGTCGGCCTCGCCCACGCGGGTGGTTTCGGCGGGGTGGAGGCCACCCTGAAAGCCAAGACCGAGCTCGTCGAGGCCGTCCGTCCCGGCGGCGTCGCCGTCCTCAATGCCGACGACGCCCGGGTGGTCACGATGGCCGCCGTCGCCGAGGCGCGCGGGGTGTCGGTGCGCTGGTTCGGGCGCGGCGCGGCCGCCGAGGTGCGTGCCGACGACGTCGAAGTGACCGCATCCGGCACGACCTGCACGATCATCGCCGGGGAGGAGCGGATGCCGCTGCGCCTCCGCGTGCTCGGCGAGCACCACGTCATGAACGCCCTCGCCGCCCTCACTGCCGCCCGCGAGATCGGCGTGCCGCTCGCCGCCGCCGTCGCGCGTCTGGAGACGGTCGAGATCGCCGAACGCTGGCGGATGCAGCCGCTCGGCTCCGAGCGCGTGCGCATCATCAACGACGCGTACAACGCGAGCCCCGACTCGATGGCGGCGGCGCTGCGGACGCTCGCCCAGATCACCCAGCCCGGTCAGCGCAAGGTCGCCGTCCTCGGCGCCATGAGCGAGCTGGGCGAGTACGCCGGCGAAGAGCACGATCGGGTGGGACTCCTGGCGGTGCGGCTGCGCATCGAGCGGATCGTCGTGGTCGGCGCCGATGCCCGGCGTCTGTTCATCTCCGCGATCGGTGAGGGCTCCTGGGACGGCGAGGCGGTCTTCTTCACGACGGCCGACGAAGCGTACGACTATCTCCTCGGCGAACTGCGCGACGGCGACCGCGTGCTCGTGAAGTCGTCGAACTCGGCCGGGCTCCGGCACCTCGGCGATCGTCTGGGAGAATCGTTCTCGTGAGATCACTCCTAGCCGCTGCCACGATCTCGCTCGCGTTCACCCTGTTCCTCACGCCGCTGTTCATCCGGCTGTTCGAGAAGCTGGGCTGGGGACAGGTCATCCGCACCCCG
>JACEFY010000083.1 GCA_016807485.1 Stenotrophomonas maltophilia
GCGCTTCGAGCGCGACGACGACGCCCTGCGGGTCACGAACGACCGGTCGTGGTGGAGCGGATGGCGGTGGGGCGGCAGGGATGAGGCGGTGCTCACCCTGCCGCGCTCGTTCGAGCGGGTCGGCCTCGACGCCGACCTCCAGGTGAGCGGCGGCACGCTGACGGCCGCCGGCACCTTCGGCGACCTCGATCTCGAGCTCGCCGCCGGCTCGATCGACGTCTCCGGGTCGGCTCGGGAGCTCACCGTCGACGGCTCGGCGGGACGCATCGTGCTCGATCTCGCCGACGTCGACTCCGCCGACCTCACGCTCAGCGCCGGCGCACTCACGGGTGCGCTCACCGGGAACGCGCCGCAGGAGGTCTCGGCAGATGTGAGCGCGGGCAGGCTCGACCTCACCCTGCCCGACGTGTCGTACGCGGTGACCTCCGACGTGTCGGCGGGCGAGTTCCGCAACGACCTCACGGTCGACCCGGCATCCCGCCACCGCGTCGACGTGCAGGTCTCGGCCGGCGCCGTCCTCCTCGGGGCGGGCTGAGCCTGACCGTTCGCTATGCGGTGGGTATGTGAAGGGGATTCCGCCCCCGGCTGCGTTACCTGTTCGTTATAGAGTGAGGGCACCGCAGTTGCATATGCGGATCGCAGGTACCCCACCTGTGGTGTTTCTCTGGTGCAAGGGTGAACACGGGCCGGTCGGATGTCTTTCCCGACCGGCCCTTTCCCTGCCCGGGGCGCGGTGCTGCGCCACCGCCGACATATCGCCTGCGACGCGGGGGCGATCGGCGCTACCGTGGATTCCGTGACCACCCCCATCGATGCCACCACCACGCCCGCGTGGGCCGCGCTCACCGCCCGCGCCGAGGCCTTCGTCCCCGATCTCCGCGGCTGGTTCGCCGACGACCCCGGGCGGGTCGAGCGCCTCACCTTCGATCTCGCCGACCTCCGCGTCGACCTGTCGAAGAACCTGGTGGATGCCGGCATCCTCGCCACCCTCCTCGACCTCGCCGCCGACGTCGACCTGACCGCCCATCGCGACGCGATGTTCCGGGGCGACCACATCAACACGTCCGAGGACCGCGCCGTGCTGCACACGGCACTCCGCCGCCCCGCGGGTGCCGAGCCGGCGCTCGTCGTGGACGGGCAGGAGATCGACGACGACGTGCAGGCGGTGCTCGAGCTCATGGCGACCTTCGCCGATCGGGTGCGCAGCGGCGACTGGGTCGGCATCACCGGCAAGAAGGTCACGCACATCGTCAACATCGGGATCGGCGGCTCCGACCTCGGCCCCGCGATGATCTCGGCGGCCCTCGAGCCGTTTGCGACAGCCGGCATCCAGGCCCGCTTCGTGTCGAACATCGACCCGTTCGACCTTGCGCACAAGACGAAGGACCTCGACCCCGAGACCACCCTCTTCATCGTCGCGTCGAAGACGTTCACGACCCTCGAGACCCTGACCAACGCGCGCCTCGCGCGGGACTGGCTGTGGGCCGGACTCGCGGCCGCCGGCGCGATCGACGGCTCCGACGCCCAGCAGACCGATGCCGTCGCGCATCACTTCGTCGCCGTCTCGACCGCGCTCGCGAAAGTCGCCGACTTCGGGATCGACCCCACGAACGCGTTCGGCTTCTGGGACTGGGTGGGCGGTCGTTATTCGGTCGACTCGGCGATCGGGCTCTCGCTCATGATCGAGCTCGGACCGGATGCCTTCCGCGAGCTCCTCGCAGGTTTCCACGCCGTCGACGAGCACTTCGCGCACGAGCCACTCGAGCGCAATGTGCCCGTGCTGATGGGCCTCCTCAACGTCTGGTACACCAACTTCCTCGGTGCGCAGTCGCACGCCGTGCTGCCGTACGCGCAGCAGCTCAGCCGGTTCGCCGCATACCTGCAGCAGCTGACGATGGAGTCCAACGGCAAGAGCGTCCGCTGGGACGGATCCCCCGTCACGAGCGACACCGGCGAGATCTTCTGGGGCGAGCCCGGCACCAACGGTCAGCACGCGTTCTACCAGCTGATCCACCAAGGCACGCGGCTCATCCCCGCCGACTTCATCGGGTTCGCCAACCCCGCCTACCCGCTGAAAGACGACGGGCGTGACGTGCACGGCCTGTTCCTCGCGAACTTCCTCGCCCAGACCAAGGCGCTCGCGTTCGGCAAGACCGCCGCCGAGGTGGAGGCGGAGGGGACGACGGGCGCGCTCGTCGCCGCGCGCACCTTCCCCGGCAACCGGCCCACGACGTCGATCTTCGCGCCGGCGCTGACCCCGAAGGTGCTCGGCGAGCTCATCGCGCTCTACGAGCAGATCACCTTCACGCAGGGCGTCGTGTGGGGCATCAACTCCTTCGACCAGTGGGGCGTGGAGCTCGGCAAGCAGCTCGCGCTGCAGATCGCCCCCGCCGTCGAGGGCGACGAGGCCGCGACGGCCGCGCAGGACGCCTCCACCCAGGCGCTGCTGGCGTACTACCGCGAGCACCGCGCGTAGGCGGGTCGCGCCGCGGTCGGCTCGGATCGCCTTCGCGAGACGCGACATCCGCGGCGAGACGGGATGCCACGCGTCGCGTCTCGGCGGGAATGTACCGACTCAGGAGCTCCGGGCGGCGTCGGCGGCCGCCGCGGCACGCGCGAGCCACGCGGGGGGCGTGCCGTACCGCTGCGTCGGAATGAGGCGGCCGGCCGCGCAGTCGGCGACGAGGGCCGCCCGGCGATCGGCGCGGGTCTGTTCGCGCTTCGCGCTCTGGACCCAGTGCGCCGCGACGCGCCGGTAGCTCGGTGTCGCGTTCTCCCAGAACGCCTGCGCGGCGGGATCAGCCGCGATCTGCGCCGCCTCGTCGGGCGAGAGCTCGACCTGCGCGTACGAGTAGCCGGGCACGGTCTTGTCGCGCCGCTCGTACGCGGCGAGGCCCGCAGGTCGCATGAGACCCGCGGCCGTGAGCCGCTCGATGTGCGCGATGTTGACGGCGCTCCACACCGACCGGGGTTTGCGGGGGGTCCACCGCTGGCGCCGGGCGGTGTCGTCGACGCGGTGCGAGATCGAGTCGATCCACCCGTAGCAGAGCGCCACCGGGACGGCGTCCTCCCACGTCAGACCGCGGTCGGGGTGTCCCTTGCGCCGCAGACCCATCCACAGCTCGGTCGCCGTCTCGTGGTGCTCTTCGAGCCAGTCGCGGAACTCGTCGGCATCCGCGAAGAACACCACGTCGGGGTCGATGTCATCGTGCGGCACGCCCCGATTCTCCCTCCCGCTCAGGCCTTCTTCTGGACGTCGAGCAGCGGCGTGCCGTGCGAGGTGGGTCCGAGCTCGACCGGGTCGACGGTGTCGAATTGGTCGGCGTTGAGGACGATGACCGGGGTGATGAGCGGATACCCGGCCTTCTCGATGACGGCGCGGTCGAAGGTCACGAGCGGCGTGCCGACCTCGACGCGGTCGCCGCCCTGCACCTTCACGTCGAAACCTTCGCCCTTGAGGTTGACGGTGTCGATGCCGACGTGGATCAGCACCTCCACGCCGTTGTCGAGCTGCAGCCCGAAGGCGTGACCGGTCGGCTGGGCCGCGACCACGACCCCGGCGCCCGGTGCGTACACCGTGTCGCCCGTCGGCTCGATCGCGACACCCGGGCCCATGATCCCGCCGCCGAAGACGGGGTCGGGAACCTCCGACAGAGCGACGACCGTTCCGTCGAGCGGCGAGACGACCTGCACCAGCTCGCCGACGCCGGCCTCGGCCTCGGCGACCGCGGTCGCGGTGGCCGCGCCCGTTCCGGAAGCGGTGGTCGCGGCGGCCTTGGCGGCGATGAGGCCACCCGCCGACTCGTGCGCGGGACGGTTCTCGAGCTCCTCGACGGTGACGCCGGCGGCGGCGACCGCCGCAGCATCCGCCGGGTTGCGGTATCCGGAGATGACCACGAGGAACATCGCGACGAAGAACGCGGCGAGCACCGCGATCGCGTACAGCCCGATCGGGTCGAATGCGGGGATCGTGAGCAGCGACGTGAAGACGAACGCCTGCGTCGTGATGCCGTTCGGGAGCCCCAGCACGAGGCTGCCTATGCCGATGATGAGGCCACCCGTGAGGCAGCCGACGAGCATGCGTGGATAGATCCGCTTGAACCGCAGATGGATGCCGTAGAGCGAGGGCTCCGAGATACCACCCAGCAGGCCCGCCGCCAGAGCGCCGGTCGCGGTCTGCTTCATGTCCTTGTCCTTCTCCCGCCAGGCGAGGAGCAGCACGCCCGCCGTCGCGCCGAAGCACGCGAAGTTCCACGCGCCCATGGGCCCCTGGATGAAGTCGTAGCCGAGCGTCTGGATGTTCAGCAGCATGATCGCGTTGATCGGCCAGTGCAGGCCCAGCGGCACCATGAACGGATAGGCCAGTGGGATGACGATGGCGAAGATGAACGGCGAGAAGGTGTTGATCGCGCTGAGCGCGTTCGCGAGCGCCGCACCGACGTAGACGCCGATGGGTCCGATGAGGAACGCGGTCAGCGGGATCATGACGAGCATCGCGAGGAACGGCACGAAGATCAGTTGCAGGTTCTCCGGGATCACCTTCTTGAGCCCCTTGTAGACGAGGCCCAGCACGGCGGCCATCAGGAGCGGCGGGAAGACCTGCGAGCCGTAGTCGAAGATCGTCAGCGGGAGGCCGAACACCTGGATGGTGGTGATGTCCGAACCCAGGAACGTCGTCTGGGTCGCGGCGTCGTTCTGTCCCAGCGCGGTGAAGCCGGGCAGCATGACGACCGCCATAATCGCGAACCCGACCCACGGGTCGGCCCCGATCTTCTGCGACGCGTTGTAGGCGACCATGAGCGGCAGGAAGATGAAGACGCACTGCCACATCAAATTGATGAACTGCCACGACGGCGGCAGCACGACGCCGGGCGAGTTCCACGCCGGAATCCAGCCGAGCGTCGCGGCGAGCGCCATGAACGTGATGAAGAGGGATGCCCCGAGGAGCGCCCCGAGGATGGGCCGGAACGAGTCGGACAGATACTCGAAGAGGCTGTCGAGCCACGCGACCTTGCCGCGCGGGCCCTTCGCCCGCTCGCGCGCCTTGATGTCGGCCGCCGAGTCACTGCCGCCACCGGATGCCGCGCCTCCCCCGACCATCACCGGCAGCGCGAGGATCTCGTTGTAGACGGTCTGCACGCCGCCGCCGATCACCACCTGGTAGCGATCACCCGCTTGCGACACCGCGCCCATCACGCCGGGGATCGCCTCGACCTTCGCCTTGTCGACGATGGAATTGTCGTTGAGCTGGAACCTCAGCCGCGTCGCGCAGTGCGTGAGACTTGCGATGTTGCCGGGTCCGCCGACCGCTTCGACGATGTCGGCTGCGGAATCAGATGCCATGGTCGTTCTCCCTGAGAGTCGCCTGTGTTCGTGACTCTACCCCCGGGTGTCGGCGGGCGGGTAGGCCGCGGCCGTGACTATGGGCCGACAACCGCGGAAACACGCGGATCCTCGGCATCCATCCGGCGTTCCCGAGCCGTTACCGTTCCGTGATGTTCACATGATTCATCCAGGTTAAGCGGGGGTTTCACCCAGAAAGGGTCTTCACAGTGGGGGACTTGTGCCGATCCCGACGGCATTTCCGGGCGCCCCGCCGCCTGTTCCGACATATCGAAAGCCTCACCGTTACATGCGCTTCTCCTTCTCGCCTGCTCGTTTCCCGCTCGTCGCGACCGCTGTCGCCCTCGTCGCCGCCACGGCCCTGACGGGAGGGACATCCGCCGCCATCGCGGCCGACGGCAGCAGTGCGGCGTCGTCGTACGCCGTGGGCGCCGCTCCGTCCGAGTCGCGCTCGGCCTCGGTGGCCGACCCGCTGGCGAACATCGCCGACGACGCGAAGTCGGCCCTCGCCCGCGCGCACGCGGCGATCGCGTTCGCCGATGCGACCGAGAAGTCGGTGTCGGAGTCGGGCCTCGAGGTCGAGGGTTCCGCGACGATCGACACCGCCGGGCTCGCCGCCCTCGCCGACAAGCTGTCGACCTACCAGGTGACCCCGCTCATGCTCCTGCCCGAGCAGGTCTCCGACACGGTGGAGGCGACGGATGCCATCAATGCCGCCGCGGGCAACCTCACCGGTCGCCTGGAGAAGGCGAAGGCCGTGAAGGCCGTCGCCGATGCCGCCGCCGCTGCCGCGCAGGCCGCCGCCGAGGCCGCTGCCGCCGCGAAGGCCGCCGCGGAGGCGCAGGCTGCCGCCGAGGCGCAGGCCGCCGCTGAGAAGGCCGCCGCCGAGAAGGCCGCCGCGGCGAAGGCTGCGGCATCCTCCTCGTCGTCGTCTTCCGCGTCGGCACCGAGCGTCAACGTGAACGTCGACCCGGCGTCGGCGCAGGGTATCGCCCGTTCGATGGCCGCCGCGCAGTACGGCTGGGGCGACGACCAGTTCGCGTGCCTCGTGTCGCTGTGGAACAAGGAGTCCGGCTGGAACGTCAGCGCGTACAACCGCGGCAGCGGCGCCTACGGCATCCCCCAGGCGCTCCCCGGCAGCAAGATGGCTTCGGCCGGCGCCGACTGGCAGACCAACCCGGCGACGCAGATCGCGTGGGGCATGGGCTACATCGCGGGCCGCTACGGCACCCCGTGCGGCGCGTGGGGCCACTCGCAGTCGACCGGCTGGTACTGATCCCCTGACGCCGAAACGGCCCGCATCCTCCACCCAGGATGCGGGCCGTTTCGCGTGCGGCTCAGCCAGGGTCAGCTCAGCGGGAAGTCGATGCGCCGGTCGCGCCAGTAGTAATCGCGGTCGTGGTCACCGATCTCCCGCACGACGCGGCACGGCGAGCCGACGGCCACGACGCCGCTCGGGATGTCGCGCGTCACGACGCTGCCGGCACCGATGACGGTGTCGTCGCCGATCGTGACGCCCGGCATGATGAGCGCGCCCGCGCCGATCCAGACGTTGTCACCGATCGCGACCGGCAGGTTGAACTGCGCGGCTTCGCGGCGGAGTTCCGGGAGGATCGGGTGGCCGGCCGTCGCGATGACGACATTCGGCGCGATCATCACGTTGCTGCCGATCGTGATCTCCACGTCGTCGACGAGCGTGAGGTTGAAGTTGGCGTAGACGTTGTCGCCGAGGGTGACGTGGCGGCCGGCCCAGTTCGCGCGCAGGGGCGGCTCGATGTAGCAGCCCGTGCCGATCGAGGCGAACATGCGCTGCAGAAGCGCCTCGCGTTCTGCACCCTGCGACGGTCGCGTGGCGTTGAAATCGTAGAGCAGCTCGAGCACCGCCGCCTGGTCGTCCATGAGGGCATCGTCGGTCGGATCGAAGATGAGGCCGGCGTGCATGCGGGCGCTGTTCTCAGACCCGAAGTCGAGCAGTCGATGTTGCGTCATGTGACCATCCTGGTGGATGCCGGGAATCTCCCCCGCGCTCCGGCGTTGGGCCGTGTATGACCACATACGGAATCATCGGATCAGGCCACATCGGCTCCCAGGTCGCCCGCGCACTCACCGCGCTCGGCGAGAACGTCGTCATCGCGAACTCGCGCGGGCCCGAGTCGCTCGCCGACCTCATAGACGAGCTCGGGCCGCTCGCCCGTGCCGCCACCGTCGAAGAAGCCGCGGAGGCGGGCGAGGTCGTGGTGGTGACCGTGCCGCTGCGTGCGTACCGGGAGATCCCCGCCGCCCCCCTCGCCGGCAAGGTCGTCATCGACACCAACAATTACTACTGGGAGCGCGACGGGCACATCGCCGAGCTCGACCGCGGCGAGGCGACCACCGCCGGCCTCCTGCAGGCGCACCTCCCCGAGTCGAAGGTCGTCAAGGGGTTCAACCACATCCCCGCGGCCGACATCACGACCACCGGCAGCCCGGCCGGCACGCCCGACCGCCGCGCGCTGGGGACGGCATCCGACTTCCCCGAGGCCGTAGAGGTCGTCACCGACCTCTACGACCGCATCGGCTTCGACACTGTCTCGGCGGGCCCGCTGAGCGAGTCGTGGCGCCTCGAGCGCGACCGTCCGGCCTATGTCGTGCGCCAGAACGCCGACGAGCTGCGCGAGAACCTCGCCAAGGCCTTCCGCGTGCGCGCCGAGGACAACGCCTGAACAGCATCCGTCCGATTGCGGGCCTGTTTCGTCGCTTCCACGTGCGCGTGGCGACGAAACGGGCCCGTTTTCTCTGACGCGGATGTCGGATCGGATGCCGGCCTGGCTC